>NZ_JBHXFA010000233.1:0-7757 GCF_042724175.1 Streptomyces sp. NPDC127084 | reverse complement strand
CCAGCTACCCACTAACCTCTGCGGCCCCGCCCGCGCGGGGGGCCCACACGCGGGCCCGCGGGGGTCCCCCACCCCCGCCCCGCCCACGCGGCAGGTGCAGGGGATTACTGCGGAGGTTCGGTATGCGCATTCCCGCGCGCTCGGTATGCACGGCGATCCGCGACGACATCGTGTCCGGGGTCTTCGAGCGCGGCAGCCGGCTCGCCGAAGAGCAGCTGGCTCGTCGCTACGGCGTCTCCCGCGTCCCCGTGCGCGAGGCGCTGCGCACCCTGGAGTCGGAGGGCTTCGTGGTGTCCCGGCGGCATGCCGGGGCGTGTGTCGCCGAGCCCACCGCACAGGAGGCCGCCGACCTGCTGGAGATCCGCGCGCTGCTGGAGCCGCTGGGTGCCGCCCGGGCCGCGCGGCGGCGTACGGAAGCCCATCTGAAGGTGCTGCGCGGGTTGGTGAGGCTGGGCCAGGAGCGAGCCCGCCACGGTCAGAGCGAGGATCTGCGGGCACTGGGCGGCTGGTTTCACGAGACCTTGGCTCAGGCGTCCGCCAGTCCCGGGCTCATCACCCTGCTCACCCAGTTGCGGCACAAGATCGCCTGGATGTACGCGGTCGAGCAGCCGGGCCAGCCGGGGGAGTGCTGGACCGAGCACGGGGCGATCGTGGACGCCGTGGCCCGCGGTGACGCGGAGCGGGCCCGGGCGCTCACCACGGCACACGCCGAGCGGATGAGCAGGTCGCACCGGTTGCGTACCGCGCCGCTCGCGCCGCCCCGTTCGGCGGTGAGGGGTTCGCAACATCCCGTAAACACGGCGAGTGCCCGCCATTAACACGCGCGCTGTATATAAAGGAAGGGTAATATCCAGGATTTCCGGTGGGTGGCTCCGATGGGAATTACCTTTCCGGAGTTGCATGCCTGCCCTGGATTTCCGATCTGGAACTCCGACCTGGACCTACGGCCTGCATTTCCGAATGCGGTGTCCCCCGTTCATCTTCTCGTGAGGCTGGTGATCAGACGGTCTCGGGGAGTTCCTCAAGGCCTTCGGCCACCAGCTTCGCAAGCCGGTCCAGCACCGCCTCCGCACCCTCCGCGTCGGAGACGAGCACGATCTCATCGCCGCCCTCCGCGCCGAGGCTGAGCACCGCCAGCATCGAAGCGGCGTTGACCGGGCCGCCGTCCGCCTTGGCGATGGTGACCGGGATGCCCGCCGCCGTGGTGGCGCGAACGAAGATCGAAGCGGGGCGGGCGTGCAGGCCCTCGGCCCAGCCGACATGGACGCGGCGCTCAGCCATGGTGATGCCTCCTGAGTCTGGGGGTGCCCTCAGACTGCACCCGCCTCCCGGGCTCCGCGACCGGGGCCCGGGCCGTAGTCTTGGGCCCATGCAGAGCCCGTCGGATCACGCGTACCCCGACCACTGGGAAGCCGACGTGGTGCTGCGCGACGGTGGCACCGCGCGCATCAGGCCCATCACCACGCAGGACGCCGAACGGCTCGTGAGCTTTTACGAGCAGGTCTCGGACGAGTCCAAGTACTACCGCTTCTTCGCGCCCTACCCCCGACTGTCCACCAAGGACGTCCACCGGTTCACCCACCACGACTACGTGGACAGGGTGGGCCTGGCGGCGACGGTGGGCGGCGAGTTCATCGCGACCGTGCGCTATGACCGCATCGACGCGAACGGCAGGCCGGCGCCGGCACCCGCCGACGAGGCGGAGGTCGCCTTCCTGGTCCAGGACGCGCACCAGGGCAGGGGCGTCGCTTCTGCGCTCCTCGAACACATCGCGGCGGTCGCCCGCGAACGGGGCATCCGGCGGTTCGCGGCGGAGGTACTGCCGGCGAACAACAAGATGATCAAGGTGTTCACGGACGCCGGCTACAGCCAGAAGCGCAGCTTCGAGGACGGAGCCGTCCGGCTGACGCTGGATCTGGAACCGACCGCACGGTCGCTCGCCGTCCAGCGGGCCCGCGAGCAACGCGCGGAGGCGCGCTCCGTGCAGCGTCTGCTGGCTCCCGGTTCGGTGGCGGTGATCGGCGCCGGCCGGGCACAGGGCGGAGTGGGACGAGCCGCGCTGCGCAATCTTCTGGAATCCGGTTACACCGGGCGGCTGTACGCGGTGAACAGTTCCCTGCCGCAGGACCGTCCCGACGGGCCGGACGCGCACGAGATCGAAGGCGTGCCCGCCTTCCGTACGCTCGCGGACATCGGTGAGCCTGTCGACCTCGCGGTGGTGGCGGTGCCCGCCGAACGGGTGCCGGAGGCCGTCGCGGACTGCGGTGAACACGGCGTGCAAGGGCTGGTCGTCCTGACCGCCGGTTACGCGGAGAGCGGCGTACAAGGGCGAGAGCGGCAGCGTGAACTGGTACGCCAGGCGCGCAGATATGGCATGCGGATCATCGGACCGAACGCCTTCGGGATCATCAACACCGCCGAAGAGGTCCGGCTGAACGCATCGCTCGCCCCCGAGTCACCGGCCCGGGGCCGGATCGGACTGTTCACCCAGTCGGGCGCGATCGGCATCGCGCTGCTCAGCGGACTGCACCGGCGCGGCGCCGGACTGTCGTCCTTCATCTCGTCCGGCAACCGGGCCGATGTCTCCGGCAACGACTTCCTCCAGTACTGGTACGAGGACCCCGACACCGACGTGGTGCTGCTGTACCTGGAATCGCTCGGCAACCCCCGGAAGTTCGCCCGCCTCGCCCGGCGTACCGCCGCCGCCAAACCCGTCGTGGTCGTGCGGGGCGCCCGGCACAGTGGAAGCGCGCCCCCCGGCCACGCGGTGCCGACCCCCCGCATCCCGTACGCCACCGTGTCGGAGCTCCTCGCCCAGGCAGGGGTGATCCGCGTCGACACGGTCACGGAGCTTGTCGACGCGGGGCTGCTGCTCGCCGGCCAACCGCTGCCCGGGGGCCCGCGGGTGGCGATCCTCGGCAACTCCGAGTCGCTCGGGCTGCTCACCTACGACGCCTGTCTGACGGAGGGCCTGCGGCCACTCCCGCCGCGCGACCTGACGACGGCGGCGACTCCGGACGACTTCCGCCAGGCACTCGCCGAGGCGATGAAGGATCCGGCGTGCGACGCGGTCGTCGTCAACGCGATCCCCTGGGTCGGGGAAGGCGGTGCGACCGAGTCGGGCGACGGCGAGGTGCTGGCGGGAGCGCTGCGCCAGGCGGCGGAGTCCTCCCCGCCGAAGCCGGTGCTCGTGGTCCATGTCGAACTGGGCGGTCTGGCGGACGCGCTGGCGGCGGCGACGAGTTCGGCACCGCCGCGCCCGTCCACAGCCCCCGGTGCCGACGCGGCCCCGGGCGAGCCGGCCACGGACGGGGCCGTACGCCGGGAGGCCGTGCGGCAGGACACCGCCGTACCGGACGGGGACCGGGAACCGGCCGCCGCGCCGATGCTCCCCGCCGTGCCCCGTATCCCCGCCTACCCCGCCGCCGAGCGTGCCGTACGCGCGCTCGCCGAGGCCGTGCGTTACGCGCAGTGGCGGCGGGACGCGGCGCGCCCCGGCAAGGTGCCCGAGTTCGAGGACATCGACGAGGACGGGGCCGCCTCCCTCGTCGCCCGGGTGATGGATCAGACCCGAGGGGCGCACGGAGTCACGCTCACCGATCCCGACACACGCGCGCTCCTGGCGCACTACGGGATCGACGTACTGGCTACCGTCCCCGCGCCGAGCCCCGACGCCGCCGTACGCGCCGCCGCCCGACTCGGCTACCCCGTGGCGCTCAAGACCATGGCACCGCATCTGCGGCACCGCCCGGACCTCGGGGGCGTACGGCTCGATCTCGCCGACGAGCATCAGATCCGCCAGGCGTACGCGGAGTTGACCGCGACGCTGGGCGGGCCCGCCGAGCTCAGGCCTGTCGTGCAGGCGATGGTCCCGCGGGGTGTGGACACGGTGGTACGTGCCGCCATTGATCCGGCCGTCGGAGCCGTACTGTCGTTCGGGCTCGCCGGACCCGCGACGGAACTGCTCGGCGACACCGCCCACCGGCTGGTCCCCGCCACCGACCGCGACGCGGCCGAGCTCGTGCGTTCCATCAGGACCGCCCCCATCCTCTTCGGCTGGCGTGGATCGGCACCCGTGGACAGCGGCGCTCTCGAAGAACTCCTGCTGAGAGTGTCGCGACTGGTGGACGACCATCCGGAGGTGGTCGGCGTCGGCCTGGAACCGGTCGTCGTGGCCCAGCACGGCCTCTCCGTGCTCGGCGCCACCGTCCGGCTCGCTCCGCCGCCGCCGCGCAGCGACCAGGGCCCGCGGACGCTCCCCCGTTACTGAGCGCACTCCAGGGTCCTGGGGCCCCGTTAGGATGGAGCCCATGGCGAAGACCGGTACGACGACCCAGGGGCTGCGCACGGCGATCGAGCGCAGCGGCTACTACCCGGCTCTCGTGGCCGAGGCGGTGGAAGCCGCCGTGGGCGGTGAGCAGATCGCGTCGTACCTGGTCCACCAGGAGACCACGTTCGACTCCAACGAGGTCCGCCGCCATGTCACCGTGCTGGTGCTGACAGCGACCCGGTTCGTGGTGAGTCACACCGACGAGCAGGCCGCCGACAACAGCTCCCCGACGCCGTACGCCACGACCTCCACCGAGTCCGTCAAGCTGGACCGGATCTCCTCGGTCGTCGTCAGCCGGGTCGTCGCCAACCCCGAGGCGTACACCCCCGGCACCCTGCCCCGTGAGGTCGTTCTCACCATCGGCTGGGGCGCGGTCTCCCGAATCGACCTGGAGCCCGCCGCCTGCGGGGACCCCAACTGCGACGCGGACCACGGCTACACCGGCAACTCCACGGCGGACGACCTCAGCCTGCGCGTCAGCGAGGCGGGTGACGGCCCGGACGCCGTCCGGCAGACTCTCACCTTCGCCCAGGCGCTGTCCGAGGCCACGGCCGCCACGACCACCGCACGCTGATGGCCCTGCCCGACTCCGCCTGGCCTGATGATCCCTGGCACAGCGCGAGCGAGCTGCTCGCACTCGGCACCGCCGCCGTACCCGCGTACGGCAGCGGCTCCCTGGCCGATCTGCTGCCGACCATCGCCGCAGGCCAGGGAGTGCCCGGCCCGCGCCACACGCTCACGGAGCTGGCACCCGCCGACCGGAACTGCGTCTTCCTGATCGACGGCCTGGGCTGGGAGCAGCTCAAGGCGCACCCGGCCGAGGCACCGTTCCTGACCTCGCTGCTGGACTCGTCCCGTGGCGGTACCGGTCGGCCGATCACCGTCGGATTCCCCTCCACCACCGCCACCTCGCTGGCGTCCTTCGGCACCGGTCTGCCGCCCGGCTCGCACGGGCTGCCCGGCTACACGGCCCGCAATCCGGAGACCGGCGAGCTGATGAACCAGCTCCGCTGGACGCCCTGGACGTCCCCGCGGGTCTGGCAGCCGTATCCGACCGTCTTCCAGCTCGCCGACGAAGCCGGTGTGCACACCGCCCAGGTGTCGTCGCCCGCCTTCCAGGACACCCCGCTCACCAAGATCGCCCTGAGTGGTGGAACGTTTCACGGGAGGCTCAGCGGCGAGGAGCGGATGGACTTCGCGGCTGAGCAGCTCGCCGCCGCCGACCGGTCGCTCGTCTACACCTACTACAGCGAGGTCGACGGCAAGGGCCATCGTTTCGGAGTGGACTCCGACGCCTGGCGCGGCCAGCTCATGTACGTCGACCGCCTGGTGCAGCGCCTCGCCGAGCAGCTTCCGCCGCGTACCGCGCTCTATGTGACGGCCGACCACGGCATGATCGACATCCCGTTCGACGAGGAGTCGCGCATCGACTTCGACGAGGACTGGGAGCTGCGCGCCGGAGTCGCCCTGCTCGGCGGCGAGGGCCGGGCCCGCCATGTGTACGCGGTGCCCGGTGCCGAGTCCGATGTGCTCGCCGTCTGGCGGGAGGTGCTGGGTGACCGCTTCTGGGTCGCGAGCCGTGATGAGGCGATCACGGCGGGCTGGTTCGGCGGACACGTGGACGAGCGGGTGTACGGCCGCATCGGCGATGTCGTCGCGGCGGCGCACGCCGATGTCGTGATCACCGCGTCCGTGAACGAGCCCCGGGAGTCGGCGATGGTCGGCATGCATGGTTCGATGACGCCTGTGGAGCAACTGGTTCCGCTGATCGAAGTTCGCTCCTGAGGCGCGCTGCCCGCACCGACCGCGTTCGTGCCCACCGCCCGTCCGCTGCCAAGACCTGACCCACCCAGACCTGAAAGGTCGTCGCTTCCTCATGCCCGAGCTGGTGTTCTTCTCCGGAACCATGGACTGCGGAAAGAGCACACTGGCGCTCCAGATCGCCCACAACCGCGACGCGCGCGGGCTGCAGGGCGTGATCTTCACCCGCGATGACAGGGCGGGCGAGGGCAAGCTGTCCTCCCGGCTAGGCCTGGTGACGGAGGCGGTCGAGGCTCTGCGGGGCATGGACCTGTACGCGTACCTCGTCGCCAAGCTGTCCCAGGGCGGCAAGGCCGACTATGTGATCGTCGACGAGGCGCAGTTCCTCGCGCCGGATCAGATCGACCAGCTTGCCCGTATCGTCGACGACCTCGGCCTGGACGTCTTCGCCTTCGGCATCACCACCGACTTCCGGACCAAGCTCTTCCCAGGTTCCCAGCGGCTGATCGAACTGGCGGACCGGATCGAGCAGCTCCAGGTCGAGGCCCTGTGCTGGTGTGGCGCGCGGGCCACGCACAACGCCCGTACGGTGGGCGGCGAGATGGTCGTCGAGGGCGAGCAGGTCGTAGTCGGGGACGTGAACCGGCCGTCGGAGGAGATCGGTTACGAGGTTCTCTGCCGCCGTCACCACCGCCGCCACATGACCTCGGCATCGGCCCAGGCCGGCGTGCTGTCCCCGGATGTCCTTCCGGTCAACAACGCCTGACAGCTCCAAGGCGCCGGTCCATGCGCTGCGGCGGCACCTGCGGTACTCGCCCGTCTCCAGTTCGACGCAGGACGAGGCCCGAAGGTGTTCGAAAAAGCCGTACGACTGCGGGACAGGAAGACCGAGCTCGCCTCCCCCTGAGCTCGTCGGCGCGGTCCGTCACGGGAACACCTACGCTGAGACGGGGAGTGTCCGTGGGAGAAGCGGATCGTGCTCGCCCCCCAGCACACACGGGGAAGTGGAACTTCCCGGCGGAGTCCTCGTTCTGTGATTCCGCCGCGGGGGCGCGGCGGGGTCAGCGCTCCGCCGAGCGTACGACCGTGAACACCGCACCCTCGGGGTCCGCGACCGTCGCCAGCCACCCGCTGCCGCCCTCGCGGGGCTCGTGCAGCACATGGCCGCCGAGGTCCTGTACCAGGGCCGTGGTCTCCTCGGTGTCCTCGACCTCGAAATACGTCATCCAGTGCGAGCCCCGGTCGCGCGGCAGGGCATGCCCGACCCCGTGCAGCGAGGCCACCGCGCGGCCCTCGAGATGCAGGGTCGCGTAGTCGAACTCGGTGGAGACGACCGGCTCCACGTCATAGCCGAAGACCGAGTGGTAGAACTTGCTGACCGCCGAGGTCTCCCTGGTCACCAGCTCGTACCAGACCGGTGTGCCGTGGGTGCCGAACAGAGCGGTCCCGGTGTGGGCGGTGGCCTGCCAGATGCCGAACACGGCGCCCTCCGGGTCAGAAGCGATCGCCATCCGGCCCGCGTCGGCCGCGTCCAGCGGCCCGGGGGGGGGCCGGGGGCGCGCCCGGGCCCCCGGCCGGGGGGGGGGCGCCCCCCCGGGCCGCGCGGGGCCCGCCGCTCCGGGCCCGGCAGGCACACCGCTCCGGGGACGGGCCGGGTGGTGGCGCG
>NZ_JBHXFA010000232.1:0-7822 GCF_042724175.1 Streptomyces sp. NPDC127084 | reverse complement strand
CGGCCGCCCCCCCCCCCCCCGGGGGCCCCGGGGGCCCCCGCCGCCCGGGGCGGGGTTGGGGGGCGGCCCCGGGGGGCCCCCCCCCCGTCGGCGCGGGAACCGGCGGACCCACCGGATCCCGCTGGGCACCGCCCCTCAGCAGCGCGGTGCCCAGCGGAGTCATCGAGTGCAGCACCGCGTTCCCGTTGCGCAGGGTGACCACCAGGCCGGCCTCCCTGAGGACGCAGGCATGCTGGCTGGCCGATGCCAGCGACACCCCTGCCCTGCGGGCGAGTTCGCTGGTCGTGCAGCCGTTGCCGATGGAGTGCAGCACGGCTGAGCGGGTGTGGCCCACGAGGCGGCCCAGTGAGACCCGGTCCCGTTCGGCGTCGGTGGCGGAGGGCGGGGCGGTGTGGGTGACGGGGTAGACCAGGATCGGTGGCAGCTCCCCGTCGCGCCGAACGACCGGGGCCCCGCGGCAGAAGTACGAGGGCTGGAGCAGCAGACCGCGGCCGTCGAGATGGATATCCCGGTCCACGGGGTAGTCCGCCTCCAGCACCGGGGCCCTCCAGCGCAGCATGGGCGGCAGGGAGGCGAGCAGTTCGGCCGCGCCGCCGTCGAGCAGCGCCCGGCCGCGCGCGGCCCGGTCGGCCTCCACGGCGGCCTGTATCTGGGCCCAGTACGGCTCGACCGCCGCCCGGTGGTAGCTGCGCAGCGCACCGATGAGCCTGGCCATGGGCTCCGGTTCGCCGTCGGCGAGCCCGGCGATCCGGGCCGGGAGCCCCGGCTGCGGGCGGTCGGCGGCGAGCAGCGCGAGCTCGGCGCGCAGCCGCCGTGCCGGAGTCGCCCGTACCGCTTCGATGCCCTCGTCGAGCCCCTCAAGGGCTTCGGGCGGGGTCAGGAAGTCCGGGAAATATCCACGGGGCGGCACCAGGGCGGCCAGCAGTCGTGTTTCACCATTCAACCTGGCGCGGGTTTCCGCGCGCCATTCCCCGAAGACCGAGGTGCCCCGGCGGTCCCGCAGCCGATGAAAGCTCAGAATCGTCTCCCACAAAACGTCCGGCCTGGCCGCCATCCTCACCCTCGCAAGGTCTTCGCCAGTGAAATGGATACGCAGCATGGACCCCCCACTGTTGCATCCGCAATCGTCCCAGCCATTGAGTATGCATGCAATCACAGGCCGTCACCACGGAGTTTCAGCCACAGTTGAAACGCAGTGCGGAGAACCGCACAACCCGAAAAGCTGTACGACGTCGGACGCGAAACCTTCGGGTACCGAGGGGCAAGGCAAAGACCGTGGGGGGCTTTCCCTGCCCGGCGGCGGTCAGCGGAGGTTGCGGCTCCGTGTCCGACATTGGTAATGGGGCGCGGCTGGTGGGTGGGGATCCGCTGGCCGCGCCCCGCCTGTTCTTTGCTCAACGAATGACGGGAATCAAACTCCCGTTAATGTCCACTACTGGCTCGCCGTTCAACAGTGGCGTACGCCACACATCATGGGGCGCGGTCGCGGCGCCAAGCGGGGCCGGATCAAGCCAAGTCGAGCCGGCAGGGCCCGCGCGTGATCCGAGTCGAGTCGGCATGAGCGTGGATCGAGCCGAAACCAGGGGCGAAGACGCCGACGGGCGGGAGCGGCACCTCCGCACAAGGTGCCTCTCCCGCCCGCCTCTTGGGCGCCGCGGCCATCGATGGGTCGGTGAGGGTGGTGAGGGTTGAGCCACCGACGGCCCCGGAGTTCTCAGCGGCCGGTCGCCTCCGACCGGTCACCGCCTGCCGTCAACGGCTGTCACTGCCCGAGGACTGAGCCGCCGCGCGACCCGCCTCCAGGCGCGCCACGGGGATCCGGAACGGTGAGCAGGACACGTAGTCCAGGCCCACCTCGTGGAAGAAGTGCACCGACTCGGGGTCGCCGCCGTGCTCGCCGCAGACGCCGAGCTTGAGGTCGGGGCGGGTGGCCCGGCCGGCCTCCACCGCGTTGCGTACGAGCGAGCCGACGCCGTCCTTGTCGATGGTCTCGAAGGGGCTGACGCCGAAGATGCCCTTCTCCAGGTACGCGGTGAAGAAGCTGGCCTCCACGTCGTCCCGGCTGAAGCCCCACACGGTCTGGGTGAGGTCGTTCGTGCCGAAGGAGAAGAACTCCGCGGCCTCGGCGATCTGACCGGCGGTCAGCGCGGCGCGCGGCAGCTCGATCATGGTGCCGAGGGCCAGCTTGAGCCCGATACCGGTGGCGGCCTCGACCTCCGCGATGACCTGCTCGGCCTCCTCGCGGACGATCTCCAGCTCCTGGACGGTGCCGACGAGCGGGATCATGATCTCGGCGCGCGGGTCGCCCTTGGCGTTCTTGCGCTCGGCCGCGGCCTCGGCGATCGCCCGCACCTGCATGGTGAACAGGCCGGGGATGACCAGGCCGAGGCGGACACCGCGCAGACCCAGCATCGGGTTCTGCTCGTGCAGCCGGTGCACGGCCTGGAGCAGGCGCAGGTCGTTCTCGTTGTGGTCCTTGCGGGCCTCGGCGAGGGCGACGCGCACCGACAGCTCGGTGATGTCCGGCAGGAACTCGTGCAGCGGCGGGTCGAGTAGCCGCACGGTCACCGGGAGACCGTCCATCGCCTCGAAGAGCTCGATGAAGTCCTTCTTCTGGAGCGGCAGCAGGGCCTTGAGGGCGTCCTCGCGCTCCGTCTCGGTGTCGGCGAGGATCAGCTTCTCGACCATCTCGCGGCGCTCGCCGAGGAACATGTGCTCGGTGCGGCAGAGGCCGATGCCCTGGGCGCCGAAGCGGCGGGCGCGCAGCGCGTCCTCCGCGTTGTCCGCGTTGGCGCGTACGCGCAGCCGGCGCACCCGGTCCGCGTAGGCCATGATCCGGTGCACGGCCTGGACCAGCTCGTCGGCGTCGTCGGCGCCCGCGTGCATCCGGCCCTCGAAGTACTCGACCACCGGGGAGGGCACGACCGGGACCTCGCCGAGGTACACCTTGCCGGTGGAGCCGTCGATGGAGACCACGTCGCCCTCTTCGACCACCGTGCCGTTGACGGTCATCCGGCGGCGCTTGGTGTCGACCTCGAGCTCCTCGGCACCGCAGACGCAGGTCTTGCCCATGCCGCGGGCGACCACGGCCGCGTGCGAGGTCTTGCCGCCGCGCGAGGTCAGGATGCCCTCGGCGGCGATCATGCCGTCCAGGTCGTCCGGGTTGGTCTCACGGCGGATCAGGATGACCTTCTCACCCGAGCGGGACCACTTGACGGCCGTGTAGGAGTCGAAGACGGCCTTGCCGACCGCCGCACCCGGCGAGGCGGCGATGCCCCGGCCCAGCTTCTCGACCTTGGCGGCCTCGTCGAAGCGGGGGAACATCAGCTGGGCGAGCTGGGCCCCGTTGACCCGCTGGAGCGCCTCGGCCTCGTCGATCAGGCCCTGGTCCACGAGCTGGGTGGCGATCCGGAAGGCGGCACCTGCGGTGCGCTTGCCGACGCGGGTCTGGAGCATCCAGAGCTGTCCACGCTCGATGGTGAACTCGATGTCGCACAGGTCCTTGTAGTGCGTTTCGAGCGTCTCCATGATCTGCATCAGCTGGTCGTACGACTTCTTGTCGATCGACTCCAGATCGGCGAGCGGCACGGTGTTGCGGATACCGGCGACGACGTCCTCGCCCTGGGCGTTCTGGAGGTAGTCGCCGTAGACGCCCTGGTGGCCGGATGCGGGGTCGCGGGTGAAGGCGACACCGGTGCCGGAGTCGGGGCCGAGGTTGCCGAACACCATGGAGCAGACGTTGACGGCGGTGCCGAGGTCGCCCGGGATGCGTTCCTGACGGCGGTAGAGCTTGGCGCGGTCAGTGTTCCAGGAGTCGAAGACGGCCTTGATGGCCAGGTCCATCTGCTCACGCGGGTCCTGGGGGAAGTCGCGGCCGGTCTCGGTCTTGACGACCTTCTTGAAGTGCTTGACCAGCTTCTTGAGGTCGGCGGCGTCGAGGTCGGTGTCGACGGAGACCTTCTTGGCGGCCTTGGCCTCCTCCAGTGCGTCCTCGAAGAGCTCGCCGTCGACGCCGAGGACGGTCTTGCCGAACATCTGGATGAGGCGGCGGTACGAGTCCCAGGCGAAGCGGTCGTCGCCCGCCTGCTTGGCCAGACCCTCGACGGACTTGTCGGAGAGCCCGATGTTGAGGACGGTGTCCATCATTCCGGGCATCGAGAACTTGGCGCCGGAACGCACGGACACGAGCAGCGGGTCGTCGGCCTGGCCGAGCTTCTTGCCCATCTTCTGCTCGAGGGCGTCGAGGTGCGCACTCACCTCGTCGCGCAGTGCGGCGGGCTCGTCGCCGCTTTCGAGGTAGACCTTGCAGGCCTCGGTGGTGATGGTGAAGCCCGGGGGGACGGGCAGCCCGAGATTGGTCATCTCGGCGAGGTTCGCGCCTTTGCCACCGAGGAGGTCCTTGAGGTCCTTGTTGCCTTCGGTGAAGTCGTAGACGAACTTCTGATCATTGTTTTCCGACACGGGTCTCGACTCCTCGAGGACTCGGTGGCTGCCCTGACGGCGAGGAACATACCCAGATCGAAGGTGTTTGGGTACGTGCACTTCTCCGTCAACGGGGCTTAACCACCCGTCCGCCAGCAGATCACAGGTTACTGACAGGTAGATGGCCGGACTGCGGCCCATTCACCCCTCGAAGGACGCTTGACTGAAAGTGGAGATTATCCGCTCAGATGAGCGCCCGATAGGGCACTTGAGTTCAACTCTTGAACACAAAAAGGGTGGCACTCAGTGCCACCCTTCTAAAGGTGCAGCCAATCTCCAACCGCTCATATGAGCGCCACCCCTATCAGAGGTGGCGAGGATCACGCCGCGATGAGTGGCTTGATCCCGCCATCCGGACGCCGATCCGGACGGTCCGGCCAGCTCAGCCGCCTGAGGTGTCCAGCTCCGCATCCTCACTCACACCCGCGCAGTCGTACGGGTCCTTCAGCCAGCCATCCGGCAGTACGACCCGATTGTTCCCGGATGTCCGCCCGCGCGGGCCGTCCGCGCCGACCGGCCATGGCTGGTCCAGATCCAACGCGCTCAGCTGAGCGCGCAGCTCGGCCAGCGACGAAGTCACCGCGAGCCTCTTGCGCATCTCCGAGCCCACCGCGAAGCCCTTGAGATACCAGGCGACATGCTTTCGGAAGTCGATGACGCCACGGGACTCGTCACCGATCCACTCCCCCAGCAGTTGCGCGTGCCGCACCATGACCTCCGCGACCTCGCGCAGCGTCGGCCGCGCGTACTGCCCGGTCCCCTCGAAGGCCGCCACCAGATCCCCGAACAGCCATGGCCGGCCGAGGCAGCCACGCCCCACGACCACACCGTCGCAGCCGGTCTCACGCATCATCCGCAGGGCGTCGTCGGCCGACCAGATGTCACCATTGCCGAGCACCGGGATCTCCGGGACATGCTGCTTGAGCCGGGCGATGGCATCCCAGTCCGCGGTGCCGCCGTAGTGCTGCGCCGCCGTACGCCCGTGCAGGGCGATGGCCGTGACACCCTCGTCCACGGCGATCCGGCCCGCGTCGAGGTAGGTGATGTGGTCGTCGTCGATACCCTTGCGCATCTTCATGGTCACCGGCAGGTCCCCGGCGTTGCCGACCGCCTCGTTCAGGATCGCCCGCAGCAGGTGCCGCTTGTACGGAAGCGCCGAGCCGCCGCCCTTGCGGGTGACCTTGGGGACCGGGCAGCCGAAGTTCAGGTCGATATGGTCGGCCAGGTCCTCGTCCACGATCATGCGCACGGCCTTGCCGACGGTGACCGGGTCCACCCCGTAGAGCTGGATCGAGCGCGGGGTCTCGGTCGCGTCGAAGTGGATGAGCTGCATCGTCTTCTCGTTGCGCTCGACCAGGGCCCGCGTGGTGATCATCTCGCTCACGAACAGCCCCTTGCCGCCGCTGAACTCGCGGCACAGCGTGCGGAAGGGGGCGTTGGTGATGCCCGCCATGGGGGCGAGCACGACCGGGGGCTGCACAGCGTGCGGCCCGATCGAGAGCTGGGGAAGCGTTGCCATTCGCCCATTGTCACCCATGACGAGATTCATTAGTTAGGCGTACTATGCACTCATGTCCGTGCCCGTGCCGACGTCCGCCCCGGGCCCTCGGCGGCGGCTGCTGATCCTGGCGATCTGCTGTACGAGCCTGCTGATAGTCAGCCTGGACGCCACCGTCCTCAATGTCGCCCTGCCGTCGATCCGCCGGGAACTGGGCACGAGCGTGACCGGCCTCCAGTGGATCATCGACGCCTACACCCTCGTCCTGGCGTCCCTGCTGGTGCTCGCGGGCTCCACCGCCGACCGGATCGGCCGCCGCAAGGTCTTCCTCACCGGTCTTGCCCTCTTCACCCTGGGCTCCGCCCTGTGCTCGCTCGCGCCCGACCTCCCGCTGCTCGTCGTCTTCCGCATGGTGCAGGCGGTGGGCGGCTCGATGCTCAACCCGGTCGCGATGTCGATCATCACCAACACGTTCACCGACCCACGGGAGCGCGCCCGCGCCATCGGCGCCTGGGGCGGGGTAGTCGGGATCTCGATGGCCGCAGGCCCGGTCGTCGGCGGGCTACTGGTCGGAACGGTCGGCTGGCGCTCCGTCTTCTGGCTCAACATCCCCGTCGGCCTCGTCGCGCTCCTCCTCACCTGGCGCTACGTCCCGGAGTCCCGTGCCCCCAAGCCCCGCAGGCCCGACCCGGTCGGACAGGTCCTCGTGATCGCGCTCCTCGGCTCGGTCACGTACGCGATCATCGAGGCGCCCAGCCAGGGAGCGGCCGTCCTCCCACTGGCCGGGGTCGCGGTCGCCGCCCTGGCCGGACTGCTGCTCTACGAGCCCCGGCGCGCGGAACCCCTCATCGACCTGCGCTTCTTCCGCTCGGCCCCGTTCAGCGGCGCCACGGTCATCGCGGTCAGCGCCTTCGCCGCGCTGAGCGGCTTCCTGTTCCTCAACACCCTCTACCTCCAGGGCACGCGCGGCCTTTCCCCGCTCGACGCGGGGCTGTACATGCTCCCGATGGCCGGGCTCACCTTCGTGTGCGCCCCGCTCTCCGGCCGTCTGGTCGGCGCCCGTGGCCCACGCCTCCCCCTGATCGTCGCCGGAGCGACGATGGCGGCGAGCGGGCTGCTCTTCGCCGCCTTCGCCGCGGAGTCGAGCACACCGCTGCTCTTCACCGCCTATGTGCTGTTCGGCCTCGGCTTCGGCACGGTCAACGCCCCCATCACCAACACGGCGGTCTCCGGGATGCCCCGCGCCCAGGCGGGCGTGGCCGCGGCCATCGCCTCGACCAGCCGCCAGACCGGCTCGACCCTCGGTGTCGCGGTCATCGGCTCGGTCCTGGCCGCCGGCACCAGCGCGACGGCTCCCGCCTCGACCTTCCTGGCGGCAAGCCGCCCGGCCTGGTGGATCATCACGGCCTGCGGCCTGGCAGTCCTCGCGGTGGGCGCGGCGACCAGCGGCGAGTGGGCCCGGGAGACGGCCCGGCGGACGGCGGAGCGGCTGGAGCGGACGGGGGCGCGAGTGGTGGCGCGCAGCGGGTCGTAGCCGAGCCGGGTGGTCGGCGCCCGCACCCGGTGGTGCCCGTTGCACGGGGTCGCCTGGTGCCCCGGTGTACCCCCGCCCCGTCCGGTGGGCCGGAGTGTCCGGCCTCAAACTCCCCCGGACTTCGTCCGGGAGGACCCCCATGCCAGGCTGGGTTTCCGGGGGTTGGCCGTCGCCGTGAGCGTGGCGCTGCTGACGCGGACGCGGACGGGGGGGGGGGGGCCCGCGCGCGGCGGGGGGAGGCCCCCCGGCGGGGGAGCGGCCGGCGGTCGCGGGGCGAGGTCTAGGGGGGAGGGGGTCGCCGCGCGCTC
>NZ_JBHXFA010000231.1:4698-7907 GCF_042724175.1 Streptomyces sp. NPDC127084 | reverse complement strand
AAGTAGAAGACTATGACGTCCCCGGCCGGGCGGAACAGCTACGCCGTGCCGGACACCGCGCCCGCCTCGCGCGGCCGCACTCCGCCGTCGCCATTCCCCCCGGCGACGGCGGAGCCCGATATCCCCACCGTGATCAGCAGGGCGACGGCGAGCACGACGGCTTTCGTACGTCGGTTCACATCAGTTTCCTTTCCGTAGGCGATCCGGCGTTCCCCACCGTCCCGCGCGGCGCCGCGCCGGAGCATCGTCCGGGAGACGTGACCGGCTCCGCCCGCCCGGCGGAAGGACGGATACGCCCGGCGGAGGAGCCTCTGTGCAACGAATCGCCGTGGGACGGCTCATGTACGCAACGGATCGACACTCGGAAGGCAACGGTCCCGCCTTGTCCGGGCAGAGTGGCGGAACGTACCGTTTTGACGTCGTCCTGACAGCCGTCACGACACCACGCCACTCAGGTCCATCCGTCTCCGAAGGTCGTCCATGCCGCCGCTGCGCACCGCCCTGCTCCAGAGCTCCGGAACCCCCGGCGACATCGCGAAGAACCTCGAGATCCTCGACACCCACGCCGCGGACGCGGCAGCGGCCGGTGCCGGGCTGCTGGTCAGCCCCGAGATGTTCCTCACCGGCTACGCCATCGGCGACGGAATCCACCGCCTCGCGGAGACTGCCGACGGCACGTCCGCCCAAGCGGTCGCGGAGATCGCCCGCCGCCATGGGATCGCCGTCGTCTACGGCTACCCGGAGCGCGCCGGCGAGCAGGTCCACAACGCGGCGCAGCTGATCGGCCCCGACGGAACCCGCCTCGCGAACTACCGCAAGACCCACCTCTTCGGCAGCTTCGAGCAGGAGTGGTTCACACCCGGCGAGGAGCAGGTCGTCCAGGCCGAGCTCGGCGGCATCCGCGTCGGCCTGCTGATCTGCTACGACGTCGAGTTCCCCGAGAACGTACGCGCCCACGCGCTCGCCGGGACCGAGCTGCTCCTCGTGCCGACCGCGCTGATGAACCCCTTCCGGTTCGTCGCCGAGAAACTGCTCCCGGTCCGCGCCTTCGAAAGCCAGCTCTACATCGCGTACGCCAATCGCACCGGCCCCGAGGGCGAGTTCGACTTCGCCGGGCTGAGCTGCCTGGCCGGACCCGACGGAATCGCCCGGACCCGCGCCGGCCACGGCGACGAACTGGTGCTCGCCGACGCCGACCCGGACTTCCTCGCCGCCTCCCGGGCGGCCAACCCGTATCTGAGCGACCGCCGCCCCGGCCTGTACGGGTCGCTCACCCGCTGAGTCCTGCCGCCCCGCCCCCGCCACACCAGGAGCAACACCCCCATGACGTCCACGGTGCCCACTGCCGTCCCGCACTCCGAGGCCCAGCCGCCCATCACCATGTTCGGGCCGGACTTCCCCTACGCCTACGACGACTTCCTCGCCCACCCGGCGGGTCTCGGCCAGATACCGGCGACCGAGCACGGCACCGAGGTCGCCGTCATCGGCGGCGGGCTCTCCGGCGTCATCGCCGCGTACGAGCTGATGAAGATGGGCCTCAAGCCGGTCGTCTACGAGGCGGACCAGATCGGCGGGCGGCTGCGCACGGTCGGCTTCGACGGTGTCGCCGCCCAGGGCAGCGAGGAGCTCACCGCCGAGATGGGCGCCATGCGCTTCCCGCCCTCCTCCACCGCGCTCCAGCACTACATCGACCTGGTCGGCCTGAAGACCCAGCCGTTCCCCAACCCGCTGGCCGAGGCCACCCCGTCGACCGTGGTCGACCTCAAGGGCGAGTCCCACTACGCGGAGACCATCGACGACCTCCCGCAGGTCTACCGCGACGTCATGAACGCGTGGAACGCCTGCCTGGAGGAGGGCGCCGACTTCTCCGACATGAACCGCGCCATGCGCGAGCGCGATGTGCCGCGTATCCGCGAGATCTGGGCGAAGCTGGTCGAGAAGCTCGACAACCAGACGTTCTACGGCTTCCTCTGCGACTCCGAGGCCTTCAAGTCCTTCCGGCACCGTGAGATCTTCGGCCAGGTCGGCTTCGGCACCGGCGGCTGGGACACCGACTTCCCCAACTCCATCCTGGAGATCCTGCGGGTCGTCTACACCGAGGCTGACGACCACCACCGCGGTATCGTCGGCGGCTCCCAGCAGCTGCCGCTGCGCCTGTGGGAGCGCGAGCCGCGGAAGATCACCCACTGGCCGCTGGGCACCTCGCTGAAGTCGTTGCACGAGGGCGAGCCGCGCCCCGCCGTGACCCGGCTGCACCGTGTCACGGGCAACCGGATCGTGGTCACCGACTCCTCGGGCGACATCCGCAGCTACCAGGCGGCGATCTTCACCGCGCAGTCCTGGATGCTGCTGTCCAAGATCGACTGCGATGACTCGCTGTTCCCCATCGACCACTGGACGGCGATGGAGCGGACCCACTACATGGAGTCCTCCAAGCTGTTCGTCCCGGTCGACCGGCCGTTCTGGCTGGACAAGGACGAGGACACCGGCCGCGACGTCATGTCGATGACGCTCACCGACCGGATGACCCGAGGCACCTACCTCCTGGACAACGGCCCGGACAAGCCGGCCGTGATCTGCCTCTCGTACACGTGGTGCGACGACAGCCTCAAGTGGCTGCCGCTGTCCGCGAACGAGCGCATGGAGGTCATGCTCAAGTCGCTCGGTGAGATCTACCCGAAGGTCGACATCCGCAAGCACGTCATCGGCAACCCGGTGACCGTGTCCTGGGAGAACGAGCCCTACTTCATGGGCGCGTTCAAGGCCAACCTGCCGGGCCACTACCGCTACCAGCGGCGCCTGTTCACCCACTTCATGCAGGACCGGCTGCCCGCCGACAAGCGCGGCATCTTCCTCGCGGGCGACGACATCTCGTGGACGGCCGGCTGGGCCGAGGGCGCGGTGCAGACGGCGCTGAACGCGGTGTGGGGCGTGATGCACCACTTCGGCGGCGCCACCGATGCCACCAACCCGGGCCCCGGCGATGTCTTCGACGAGATCGCTCCGGTGGAACTGCCGGAGGACTGAACCTTCGACTCCCCGGGGCCGTGCCCCCTACGGATGTACCCCCGCCGCCGACCGTGACCCGGCCGGCCCCGGGAGGTCCCCTGAGCCGGGGGGCCCCCCCGCCCCCCCTCCCCCGGCGCGACGCGTTGGGCCACCCCCAGAGCGAGCGCCGCGCGACCCACCACACGCTGCCACACGCACGG
>NZ_JBHXFA010000231.1:0-4688 GCF_042724175.1 Streptomyces sp. NPDC127084 | reverse complement strand
CCGTGCCCCCACCGCACGTACCCCCCCCCCCGACCGTGACCCGGCCGGCCCCGGCAGGTCCCCTGAGCCCCCGCCGACCGCACACCCCGGCCGGCGGCGGCTCCGTTTCCTCCCCCGGATTCCGGCGGCCCGAGCCTCACGGCCACGGGGTCAGCAGGCAGCGCCCGACAAGCCCGACAGCCGCGTCCAGCCGCTCCGCGAACTCCTCCGCCAAACCCGGGAGTTCCCTGACTCCCCACAGCAGGCGGGCCGCCGACCACGCGCCGTCCCGGGCCCGCTCCAGACTCCATGAGCCCAGCAGATGAGTCACGGGGTCGGCGATCTCCAGCAGATCCGGTCCGGGCATCAGATCTTCACGGATACGCTCCTCCAGTAGCGTGAGGATCTCACCCACGCGGTCGAACGCGACCTCCAGGCGCTCAGGTTCGCAGCGGAGCGTACGGCAGCTGTCCACCACGGCGAGCGCCAGATCGTGCCCGATATGCGCGTTGATACCGGCCAGCGCGAACTGCAGCGGGCGTACCCCGGGATGGCGCCGGTACTGGAACAGCGGGCGCCAGCAGTCCGGTGGGCGGCCTCCCGCCGCGGCCGTCTCTACGGCGTCCAGATAGCGTTCGGCGAAGAGAACGCCCAGCGTGACGGCGCAGCGCCGGTCGGGGAACTCGCCCCGGTCGATACGCCGCCCCAGCTCCTCGGTGACCGTCAGATACACCCGGTTGAAGACCGCGACCCCGTCTCGCTCCGGCAAGAGGAAGCCCAGCGCGCGCATCCGTTCCACCACCGGGCCGACGGAGGGATCACCGGGTCCGCACGGGACGTCGACATGTGCTGCGAACTGTTCGGTCTGCGCCATGCAGGCAGCGTCCCAGTCCTAGGCTCGTCCGGGTGCCGCCGGGCCCGGGCTTCCCCAGATCGGGGGAAGCCCCGGATGCCGGGCGGCCACCGGAGAACGTGCGAGGGGGGAACGGTCGGTGGGAGGCGTACGCACCCGGCGCCGTGCGGAGCGGCGCGAGCGCCGTCGCGCGGCTCGCCGGGGGATCATGGTGGGCGCCGCGGCCGCGGTGGTGGCCGTCGGCACGGCCATGGGGATGGTGTCCGCGGCGGCGGGCGGGGACGAGCGAGGCCGCGACACGGCCCGTACCGCTGCGACGAGCCGTCCACCCACGGCGCCACTGCCCGCGCGCCCGAGCCTTTCGCCCTCGCCGTCCATGGCGTCGAAGTCCCCTCCCGCGCCCGGGGCTTCGCCGAGCGCCACCGCGAAGTCAGCCCCGAAGCGGCCCGTTGCCCCATCCCCGGCACCAACACCCGATGGCGGACTGCTCTACCGGCATCCCGATTCGCAGGTCATCGACTGGGTGCGGGCCCACCGCGGCGACCCGCGCCGGGCGCTGATCGAGGCGCGCATCGCCGCCCAGCCAGCCGCCGTGTGGTTCGCCGTCCACAACCCAGGCGAGATCACCCGCGAGGTTCGTACCGTGACCTCCGGAGCAGTCACGGCGGGCCGGGTACCGGTCCTCGTCCCGTACGCCATCCCCGACCGTGACTGCGGCGGCGCATCCCAGGGCGGGGCGCCCGATCTGGACGCGTACGGGCGCTGGATGGAGGAGTTCGCCGACGGACTCGGTTCCGCACCGGTGATCGTCATCCTCGAACCCGACTCGCTGGCCCTCTCCGACTGCCTGTCCGACGCGGACCGCGCCGCCCGGAACGCCGCACTGGCAAGGGCGAGCCGCACCCTCAAGGCAGCCAACCCGCGCGCGAAGGTGTACTTCGACGCCGGCCACTCAGGGTGGCATTCCCCGGCCGCGATGGCGGGACTGCTGCGTGCGGCGGGGGCCGTGACCAGCGGGGACGGAATCTTCACCAACGTGTCCAACTTCCACCGCACGGCCGACGAGGCACGCTACGCCAGAGCCGTGCTCGGAGCACTGGGCGGCCCCGCTCGGCTCGGCGCGGTCATCGACACCAGCCGCAACGGCAACGGCGCGCCCCCGGCCGGCGCTTGGTGCGACCCCGGCGGCCGGGCACTCGGGCAGGCTCCGACGACACGGACCGGACAGGCGCGGATCGACGCCTTCCTGTGGATCAAGCTCCCCGGTGAATCGGACGGCTGCCGGGGCGCGGCAGGCAGCTTCACCCCGGACTACGCCTATGACCTGGCTACGGGCTGAGACGCCCGCTTTGGGAGCGGCCGCCGAGCCGGCGGTCACGGCGCTGTCCCAGGCCGAGCCGGAGAAGCTGGGCCTCACCCAGGCCGATCTGCCCGACCACAAGATCGGTGAGCCGAACGCGGCCGACCGCACCGCGGGCAAGGCCGCCACGGCCGACAAGCCCGAGTGCGCCGTCTTCGTCGACACCATGGCCATGCGCCCGGTGGGTGCTCCGGGCGCCACCGCCATCCGCAAGCTCGTGGCAGTCCCCAAGACGCCGCCTGCCGACGCCTCGCCAGAGGAGAAGGCGAAGGCGGCTCTCGGTGCCCTGGGCGGGACGTTCACCTACGACACCCTGAGCTCGTACGAGGGCAAGGGCGCGGCGGATGCCCTCGACGCCTACAAGAAAGCGGGTGCCGACTGCGCCAGCGGCTTCGTCCTGACCACGGGCGCTGACAAGATCGAGGTCACCAAGGTCGAGACCGCCCAGTACAGCGCCGGGGATGAGTCCGTCGCCTTCAAGTTCAGCGTGGACCTCGACGGTACGACCGGAACCTCGCATCTCGTCGTGGTCCGCAAGGGCGCGAACCTCGGCTCCTTCCCGGCACAGAGCTTCGCCGGCACGGCCGAACAGCCGAAGACCGTCATCGACGCCCAGGTGAAGAAGCTCGCCTGAGCTCGCGGACGGGAGTGCTGCGGGGATCTCACTTCGCGACCTCTGCCGCGGCCGCCCGGGCCGTGGCTCCGGGCACGGCGGTCTCCGGGCCGCGCGCACTGCCGCGCAGCACTCCCGCACCCACCACAAGACCGAAGGCGAGCACGGTCACCAGGGCGAACGACACCACCAGCGACGTCAGATCGGCGATCCCGCCGATGGCCGAGGGGGCGATCAGCCCCGAGGTGTAGGTGATCGTCGCGACACCCGCTATCGACAGGCTCGGATTGCCGCCGGTGCGTCCCGCCGCCGCGAAGGCCAGCGGTACGACGACGGCGATACCGAGACCGACGCAGCCGAACCCGGCCATCGCCGCCAGGGGATGCGGGGCCAGCACCACCAGTACCCCGCCCGCCGTGGCGAGCACCCCGCCTGCCCGTACCGTACGGACCGCCCCGAAGCGGTCCACGACCCGGTCGCCCGCCAGCCGCGCCACCGCCATGGTCAGCGCGAACGCGGTCGTGGAAGCTGCGGCCGCCCCCGCTGACGTACCGAGCCCATCCCGCAGGTACACCGCCGACCAGTCGAGGCTCGCTCCCTCCGCGAACACCCCGCAGAAGCCGATCGCGCCGATGACCAGCGCGGACCGCGGCGGCAGCGCGAAACGGGGCGGTGCCTCCTCGTCCGGGGCGCCGCGCAGGTCCAGGACATGCTGGCAAGCCAGCAGGCCGAGCGCGGTGAGCACGGCGGACGCGATCAGGTGGTGGAGCCGGGCGTCGGCGTCCAGGTGCGCGGCGAGGGTGCCGGCCGCCGAGCCGATCAGGGCGCCCACGCTCCACATGCCGTGCAGGCCGGACATGATCGAGCGGTTCAGGCGGTTCTCGACCTCCACGCCGAGCGCGTTCATGGCGACGTCAGCCATGCCGGCTGTGGCGCCGTACACAAACAGGGCGCCGCAGAGCGCGTACACGTTCGGGGCCAGCGCGGGGAGCGCGAGGGAGAGCGTCCACAACGCGAGCAGTCCGCGCAGCGCGGCGCGTGCGCCGAAGCGGTGGCTGACGGCCCCGGCGAGCGGCATCGCGAGCGACGCCCCGAGCGCGGGGAACGCCAGCGCCACCCCGAGCAGCCCGGTGCCCACCCCGGCGTGGTCCTGGACCCAGGGGATACGGGTGGCGAAACTTCCGGTCACGGCGCCGTGCACACAGAAGACCGCGGCAACGGCCCAGCGGGCGCGCCCCAGCTTCCGCCCCTCGGATACGACGACTTCGCTCGTCATCGGTGCCGTCCTCCCCGAGCCCCGCCATACGACGGCCGATATAGCCACAAAGAGGCTAAGAGGACTAGACCAACGCGGTCAACCGACACTGTGCAGGGGCTGGAGCCGGCGCCTGTGAGACCCCGCACGACGGCTCTGTGAGCCAGGACACAGGGCATCACCCGCTTGGTCCATTGCCCGGCGTGGCAGACTTGCCCTGTATCAGCAGCAGCGCACTCCGGGGTCGGTGTAATTCCGAACCGGCGGTTACAGTCCGCGACCCGTCCGCATCCAGCGGCCGGTTGACCAGGTGAAATTCCTGGACCGACGGTGAAAGTCCGGATGGGAGGCAGTGCGCGGCGGGCGACCCTTGCGGTCCGCCGGCCGTCTGCGGCCGTTCGCCCTCAGCGGCGACCGGTACCGTCGGCCAGGCGTTCCCCCAGGACATCGTGCCGCTTGCCCTGTCGTTCGACGACAGCCCCCGGAGTCCGTGCCCGAAGAGGCAGGAGGACCGGGTGGCCACCGCAGCCGACATCAGCGCCATGGGCCGGGCCATCGGGCTCGCCGCCCGTGCGCTCGGCTTCACCAGTCCCAACCCCGTCGTGGGATGTGTCATCACCGACGCCCG
>NZ_JBHXFA010000230.1:0-7911 GCF_042724175.1 Streptomyces sp. NPDC127084 | reverse complement strand
GTGCTCGGTGAGGGTGTACGTGGTGTTCGCCACGCCGACGACCGGACCTGCCTCGGGGGGGGGGGGGCCCGGGGGGGCCGCCGCGCGCGCGGCGTCTCTGGGGTCCCTTCCCCCCGGCTGGGGCCGCGGGCCCCCCGGCGAGGGGGGGGGGGGGGCGCCGCTGATCCGGAACCGCACGGCGTGGTGGAGCGGCCGACTCGTGGTCAGACCTCCAGCTCCGCCTCGACCTTCCGCAGCTGATGGCGGGCCATGGCCAGGTTGGCGCGCTTGTTGTCCAGCGCCAGGTACAGGAACAGCCCGTTCCCGCCTCGCGCCTTGAGCAGCCGGATCAGGTGGTACTGCGTGCCCAGGCTGATGAGGATGTCCTCGATCTCGTCCTGGAGGCCCAGCATCTCCATGGCGCGCAGCTTGGCCCGCACCACATCGGTGTTACCGGCCGCGGCCACGTTGAGATCGAGGTGTTTACCCCCTCCCAGGGTGCCGAGCGCCATCCCGCTGGTGTAGTCGACGAGGGCGACGCCGACGCACCCCTCGATGACGGTCATCGCTTCCTTGAGGCACGTTTCGGTGTTGGCCATGTTGGTGGTGCCTTTCGTTCTCGACGGGCCCGATGGATGTCATGGGCCCGATCTGCTCATCTGACTTGTGCGGTGTGCGGGGGGTTGGAGTTGGAGTTGGAACCGGAAAGGGAATTGGAGCTGGAGCCGGAACTGGAGTCGAGACGGTCGAGTGCGCCGTCGACGAGCTCGCCTATGCGGGCTCCGGTCCTGCGGGCTTCCAGGTGCAGCCGCCCGACATTGACGCGCGGCTCCGCGGTGACGGTGAGCACCGCCGCCGAACCAGCCGCGTACGTGGCGACATAGCCGCGCTCGCCCCGGATCAGCAGTTCGCGGAATCCGCCCTGGCCGGTCGCCTCGGTCAGGCGTACCGACACGCCCAGGGCCGCCGCCGTGAGCGCGGCGACGGTCTCCGCCTCCGCGTCCGGGGTGTCCCGGGCCAGCACCAGACCGTCCACGCTGGCCGCGAGGGCGCCGGTGAGCTGGGGCAACCGGCTTCGCAGCCGGTTGAGTTCGTCAACGACTCCGGGGCTCGCGGTCATGAGCTGTCTCCTCTCGGCGCGCTGCCTCAGCGTGCGCATCACAGCGTTGCCTCCAAGGCGTCACGGAGTCTGCGGAGCAAAGCGATGTCGGGGTCCGCGGACATCTCCATGGCGCGGGCGACATCGGGGGGTGGTAGAGCGGGGGCAGCGCTGCCCGGAGTTTCGACCAGACCTGCGGCTGCCAGCCGCCGGACATCGATCAGAGTGTGGAAGGCGGGGCGGCCGAGGGCCCTGGCGATATCGGCTGGAGTCCTTACGCCGTCCGCCAGTTCGAGCACGGCGCGCTGTCTGGGGGCGGCTCGGATGCGTGGTGGCCGTCTGGTACGCACCACCGGCGCGGTGTCCGTCTCCGGGTGCGCCCACAACCGGTCCAGCAGTGCCCGGCGTCTCGCGGTCTCCCGCTCCACGGCCGCCGCGGGGACCGGCCGCACCGGTCCTATCCAGTGGGCGACCCCGTAGCGGAAGCGGGACGGGGTGTTGCTCGGGGCGAGGGCGAAGAACGCCGCGTCGTACAGCGCCTCCAGATGGCAGATCTCCAGCTCGCCGCCCGAGAGCCGGCCGGTGTCGACCAGATAGCGGCCCACCCTGCCGAGCGCCCCGGCTTCGCGCAGGGCTTCCGTCCAGCCGTCGGCGCGCAGCCGTCCCGCGGCGGTCAGCAGGACCTCGATCCCGGGCGCGACGGGGCTTTCGGCGTGCACCACCTCGCCGTCAACCAGGTAGAGCGTGCCCCGGTCGCGTAACAGCGCACCGGTCGCCCGCTCCGAAGCGAGTCTCAGCAGCATCGGGGATACGGTCATTCCAGCACCAGCCGCTCGGTCAGATCCCGCATTCGGAGTCGTGCCAGGGCGAGATTGCCCTCGACCCGGTCAAGCCACAGATGCAGAAGAACACTGCTGTCAAAGCTGGTCTCCACAAAGCGCAGGACGTGGTAACACGTACGGGTGGTGACGACGAGGTCTTCGATCGGGGGTGTCTTCGCGGAACCGGGGCTTGTGCCCGGACCTGCTCCTTCGCGTCCCGTCGGCTCCTCGTCCGCCGCCGGTGCGAAGGTGGGGTGCTCCGCCGCCATCCGCGCCAGCTCGGCTGTCTCGGTGGCGGCTGTCTCGTGATCGGCGCCGGCGGCGTCCCCCACCGTGCCGAGCGCGAGTCCGCTGGTCCAGTCGACAAGGGCTGCGCCGCGAACCCCGGGCAGCCGCATGGCGTGGAGCAGACACTCGTCGATTCCGGGCACGCGGAACTCCCCCTCCAGCACGTGTGCGAAACGCCTAGGACGTTCGAACGTCCGTAGTCGGGAGGTTACGCAACGGAGTGGTGCTCCCCGGAACTTCTGGCATTTTCCGTCGGAACATGCCCCGCATCCGCTAGGGTCCGCGGCCCCCTTTGCCGAGGCCTGAGCCCGCGCGACTCAGCCGCTGTGGTCGCTGTTGTTGCTGTTGCCGTTGTTGTTGCCAGCGCTGCTTCCGCTGCTGCCGCGCGTCACCGTCGGCTCGTGCCGGAACTTCATCCACAGCTTGTTGACGACCCACAGCAGGATGCCGATACCGATCAGCACCCCGGCCCGGATGTAGACGTCGGATGCCCGCTCCGAGAGCGGGCTGGCCAGGATCACCGAGGTGACCGCCCCCACCACCGGCAGGGCCGTCGGCGTACGGAAGTGGGAGTGGTCCACCGGGTCCTTGCGCAGGACGAGGACCGCCACATTCACCACCGCGAACACGCACAGCAGCAAGAACGCCGTGGTGTCGCCCAGGCCCTCGATCTCACCCGTGGACACCAGGCCGATCGCGATCGCGGTGACGAAGACGATGCCCGTGACCGGGGTGCGGCGCTTGGGCAGGACCTTGCCCATGCCGGGCGGGAGCACCTTCTCGTTCGCCAGGCCGTAGCAGAGCCGCGAGGCCATCATGATGTTGATCAGCGCGGAATTGGTGACCGCGAACAACGCGATCAGTGCGAAGAGCTTCGGTGGGAAGGCGACGCCCCCGGCCTTGACCACCTCCAGGAGCGGTCCGGAGGAGGCCTCCAGCACCCGGTAGTCGACCAGCAGCGAGGACACCAGCGCGACCAGTACGTAGACGGTGCCCGTCACCGCGACACCGGTGAAGATCGCACGGGGGAAGGTGCGCACCGGGTCCTTGGTCTCCTCGGCCATGTTGACCGAGTCCTCGAAGCCGACGAAGGCGAAGAACCCCAGTGCCGTGGCCCCGAGCACGCTCGTCATCAGCGCGAAGCCCGTGCCGCCCGACGACTCGAACTCGCCGAGACGCGAGGGCTCCCCGTCGCCGCTGAGCACCGCCCACGCGCCGATCGCCAGGACCACCGCCAGGCCCGTCAGCTCCACGAGGGTCAGCACCACGTTGGTCTTCACCGACTCCGAGACTCCGCGCAGGGCCAGCGCCGCCAAGGCCAGGATGAACAGGATGGCGATGAGGGTGGGCGGGATGGCGGTGGTGAACTCCTGGAAGTAGTCCCCGCTGAACGCGCGGGCCGCTGCGCTCGCGGACGACAGGCCGGAGCACATCACCATGAAGGCGATGATGAAGGTGAGGAAGGGGAGCCGGAACGCCCGCTGGGTGTAGAGCGCGGCGCCCGCGGCCTTCGGGTACTTGCCGACGAGCTCCACATACGAGGCGGCGGTCACGATGGCGACCAGGAAGCCGATCAGGAACGGCAGCCACAGTGCCCCGCCGACCTTGCCCGCGACCTTGCCGGTCGTGGCATAGATCCCCGTGCCCAGGATGTCGCCGATCACGAAGAGGATCAGCAGCTTGGGCCCGATGGCCCGCTTGAGTGAAGGCTGCTGCGCTTCCGGTGCCTCCATGGAGGCGGATGCGGCCATCGGATCCCTTCCCGTGGTCCCGTCCCTGTGCGCGCGCACCTCGCTCGGCACGCACCGCTCTCGGCGTGTACCGATCTCTCATGCCCGGCTTTCGCCCGGTGATTCCCGGCGGCGAAGCGGATGAGCCTTACGGGGGACAGGAGGTGGAAACGATCAGCCCGTGCCGCTGCCGCCTTCCCCTTCGCCGCTCCGGCGCCCCTCCACCGCCGTGGCGATGTCGGCGAGGTCCCTGGCTATCGCCTTGCGCACGGCACGCGCGCCCAGACCGCCGAGCACCTTGGCGAGCAGCCCCATCGCACCGCCCTGCGGCACCGCGCTGAACGTCATCCGCACCACCGTGGTCTCGGGCCCGAGCGGCTGGAGCGTGAACTCCGAGACATAGTGCGCGCCCTGGGAGTCGGCCTCCACCACATACCGCCCGGTTGGCTCGCTCGCCGTCACGTACATCTCCTCGGTGGCCTCCTTGCCCAGCATCCGCCGGGTCTCCCGCCATCGCGTGCCCACCCCGAAAGGCCCCTCGGTGAGGACTTCGACCCTTTCCACACCGCTGAGCACCCGCGCCATGCCCGGCAGGTCGGTCATGGCTTCCCAGACATGAACAGCCGGCGCGGCGACCCGCTGCTCCACGGAGACGCTTTTCGTGGTCATGGCTCTCATGGAAGCACCGGGGTCTGACAACCGCCCCCCGCCACCGTCCGCCGCTGGTCAGTCGGCCTCCGTCCTACAGCAGCGCGTCCGGGTGGGCCCCGCCCGACTCCGCCACGATCTCCGCCATGGTCTGTGCGTCGCGTACGAGCCTGAACTCGACGTCGCCGTCGCCGCCCGGCGCCAGGAAGCCGTACACGGCCGGGCGCACCAGGCTGTTGTAGGCGTAATGGCTGGTGAAGTAGTACGCGCCGGTGTCCAGCGCTGCCACCACGTCGCCCTGCTCCAGCAGCGGCAGTCCCCGCGCCTCGGCGAGCAGGTCGCCCGCGAAGCACGCCGGTCCCGCGATGTCCTGTGTGACGTCGGGCCCCATCCTGGGGTGCCCCTCGGCGTCGTACGCGGCGATCCGCACCGGCCACTCACCCGGCGCGTACACGGTCCGGGTCGCCACCTGTGCGCCCGCGTGGGTCAGCGCGATGGGCCGGCCGCCGGTCCGCTTGGCGTACTCGACCCGGGCGAGCACCAAGCCGTGCTTGGCGGTGAGCGCCCGGCCGAATTCGGTGACCAGCCCGTAGCGCCCGTCGAACAGCCCCGGGACCTCGCGCTCCAGCACCCGTGCGTAGTCGGCGAAGCCGGGGATCTCCTCGTCGGACGTGAAGTTGACGGGGAGCCCGCCGCCGATGTCCAGGGTCTCGACCTGCTGCCGTCCGGCGGCTGCGTTGATCTCCTCGGCGAGCTGGTAGACGGTCCGTACGCCCGCGGCCATCAGTTCGAGCGGCAGGCCCTGCGAACCGGAGTGGGTGTGCAGCCGGGTCAGCCACGGCCGGTCCAGGAAGGTGCGTACGACCCAGTCGCGTGCCGCTTCGTCGCGCAGCCCTACGCCGAACTTCGAGGTCGCCGTGGCGGTGGAGAGGGCCCCGATGGTGCCCGCCCCGATCTGCGCGTTCACCCGCAGGCCCAACGTGGATGCCGGGGCATGCGGGGCAGGCGGGACGGCGACCCCGGCCGCGCCGCCTGGCCCGGCCGCCCCGCTCATCGCCTCGATACGGTCGAGTTCCTGCGCGTTGTCGGCGTTGACGGCGATACCGAGATCCAGGGCCGTGCGCAGTTCGCCGGGCGTCTTGGCGGGGGAGTCCAGCACGATCCTCTCGGCCGGAATCCCGGCGGCCTGGGCCAGCGCGAGCTCCCCGGGGCTGGCCACCTCAGCCCCGAGCCCTTCGCTGCCCAGCAGTCGCAGCACCCCCACCAGCGGCGCAGCCTTCACCGCGAAGGCATGCAGCACCGGCGCGTCTGTGACCTGCTCGAACGCGGCCCGCAGCGATGCGGCGCCGGCCCGGAGCCCGGCGATGTCCAGCAGGGCGATGACGGGCTCGGCCTCGGCACCCAGCAGGCCCTGCGCCACGGCTTCCCGTACGGCCTGATCTCGACGGTCTGGCGTCATGGGGTCCAGCCAAACACCGTCCGCGGCCCCGCGCACCGGTGCACAGTGGTTGACTGGAATTATTCAGCGAGCGACTATGTGAATAGCCGCATAGAAGCGCAGTGACGTGGACCCGCGGTGAAGACAGAAGAGTGAAGTCGCGAGGAAGGCCTCGGCATGTCTGGACCCCGCCCCGTAAGGGCACCGCGTGGTACGGAACTGAACGCCCTCGGGTGGCAGCAGGAAGCCGCGCTGCGCATGCTCCAGAACAACCTCGACCCTGAGGTCGCCGAGCACCCCGACAAGCTCGTCGTCTACGGCGGCACCGGCAAGGCCGCCCGCGACTGGCGCTCCTTCGACGCCATGGTGCGCACCCTGAAGACCCTGAAGCAGGACGAGACCATGCTGGTCCAGTCCGGCCGCCCGGTCGGCGTGATGCAGACCCACGAGTGGGCCCCCCGTGTCCTCATCGCCAACTCCAACCTGGTCGGCGACTGGGCCAACTGGGAGGAGTTCCGCCGCCTGGAAGCCCTCGGTCTGACCATGTACGGCCAGATGACGGCCGGCTCCTGGATCTACATCGGCACCCAGGGCATCCTCCAGGGCACCTACGAGACCTTCTCCGCCGTCGCCGCGAAGAAGTTCGGCGGCACCCTCGCCGGGACCATCACCCTCACCGCGGGACTCGGCGGTATGGGCGGCGCCCAGCCGCTCGCCGTCACCATGAACGACGGCGTCGCGATCTGCATCGACTGCGACCCGCGCGCCATCGAGCGCCGTATCGAGCACCGCTACCTGGACGTGAAGGCCGACTCACTCGACCACGCGCTCCAGCTCGCGACCGAGGCCCGCGACGCCCGCCGCCCGCTGTCCATCGGCGTGCTCGGCAACGCGGCCGAGCTGGTGCCGCAGCTCCTCGCGATGAACGCCCCGATCGACATCGTCACCGACCAGACCTCGGCGCACGACCCGCTCGCCTACCTCCCCGTCGGCGTCGACTTCGACGACATGGCCTCCTACGCGGCCAAGGATCCCGCGGGCTTCACCACCCGCGCCCGTGAGTCGATGGCCCGGCATGTCGAGGCCATGGTCGGCTTCATGGACGCGGGTGCCGAGGTCTTCGACTACGGCAACTCCATCCGCGGCGAGGCGCAACTGGCCGGATACGACCGTGCCTTTGCCTTCCCCGGCTTCGTGCCCGCCTACATCCGGCCGCTGTTCTGCGAGGGCAAGGGCCCGTTCCGCTGGGCGGCGCTCTCGGGTGAGGCGTCCGACATCGCCAAGACCGACAAGGCGATCCTCGACCTCTTCCCGGAGAACGAGTCCCTGGCCCGCTGGATCAAGATGGCCGGCGAGCGCGTCCACTTCCAGGGCCTGCCCGCCCGCATCTGCTGGCTCGGCTACGGCGAGCGGGACCGTGCGGGCGAGCGCTTCAACGACATGGTGGCGAGCGGCGAGCTGGCCGCCCCGCTCGCCATCGGCCGCGACCACCTGGACTGCGGCTCCGTGGCCTCCCCGTACCGCGAGACCGAGGCCATGCTCGACGGCTCCGACGCCATCGCCGACTGGCCGCTGCTGAACGCCATGGTGAACGTGGCGTCCGGCGCCTCCTGGGTGTCCATCCACCACGGCGGCGGGGTCGGCATGGGCCGATCGATCCACGCCGGGCAGGTCACGGTCGCGGACGGCACCAAGCTGGGCGGCGAGAAGATCCGCCGGGTGCTGACCAACGACCCGGGGATGGGCGTCATCCGCCATGTCGACGCCGGATACGACATCGCGGAGTCGGTCGCCGACGACAAGGGCGTGCGTGTTCCGATGCGTGAGGACTCGGCGCGGGACGGCTCGCCGGAGGACGGCTCGACCCGGGCGGACGCGTGACCGAGTCGTTCCACGGGATGTGGGCCC
>NZ_JBHXFA010000229.1:0-7939 GCF_042724175.1 Streptomyces sp. NPDC127084 | reverse complement strand
GCTCCATCACTACAATCACCACCGCCCCCACACCGCAACCGGCGGCAAACCACCCATCACCAGGTTGACCAACGTCCCTGGGCAGTACACCTAGACCAGCACCCGGCCCAGCAGGTACACGATCGGGGCCGCGGCTGTGAGCGGCAGCGCGACCCCCGCGGTCATGTGCACGAAGCGGGACGGGTAGTCGTAGCTCGCCACCCGCAGGCCCACGAGGGCGCACAGACCGGCACCGATACCCAGCAGCGTCGCGGACAGCATGTCAAGCCCGGCGAGCGCACCACCCACCGCTCCGGCACCCGCGGCGGCGAGCGCCGCCACGGCGAGCGAGACCGCGCCGGTACCGGGGCCGTCGGCGGCGCCGGGCAGCGGCAGCGGCAGCGCGCGGCAGACGGTCGCGGCGGCGACCGCGAGACCGCCGACGAGTACGGCATCGGTGTCGGCGGCGAGGAATCCGGCCGCCAGGATCGTCAGCGCGGACGAGGCGACGGCGGCCATCAGCCCGTACATCCGCTCGTCGGGGGCGGCGTGGCTGCGCAGTTGGAGTATCAACGTGAGCAGCACCCACACGCCGAGGGTCCCGAGAATCGCGGCGGGAGCGTACCCCCGGCCCGCGGCGAGCAGCGCGGCGTCGGCGACCAGACCGCCCGCGAAGGCCAGCGCGATGCCCTGGCGTGCGGGCCACATGCCGTTCAGCCGGAACCAGCCGGCCGCGGTGACGGCCTGGAGCAGGACGAGGGGGACGAGCACGGCGTACGGAGACCCGGTGGCGGCAGCGGCGGCGAGCAGCAGTCCGGCCGCGGCGGTCAGAGCGGCGGGCTGGATGCCCGGCGGGATGATCGGTGAACGCCCTTCGGCGCGGGCGCGCTGGGCATCGGTGATCCTGGCGGTGCCGCGGGTGGTGGGCTCGCCGTAGCCGGTGCTCGACGGCGTGCTCACGGACGTCCCGGGAGCGGGCGTCTCGGGCGGCAGCGGATGCGCGGCCTGCGTCGCCTGGACAGCCTGGTGCTCTTGGACCGCACGGTGCTCGTGATCCGCCTGCTGCTCATGCTGTGACTGCTGCGGGAGCGGGGCCGGTGCCGCCGGCGTCCCGAGCGGCTGCTGGGGCTGGTACCCGGTGTCCCAGGTCCGGCCCTCCCAGGTCTGGGTGACCTGGGGGTCGTACGGCTCGTTCGCCCCGTACGACTCGTACGGCTGCTGCTGGTGATCGCTGCTCATGCTGTGCGGTTCATCCTCCTGCGAACGGCGGGAGCACCTCGACCGTGCCGCCCTCGGCAAGCCGTACCGTCTCATGTCCACGCGTCCCGACGGGATCGCCGTCCACGAGGAAGGAGCAGCGCCGCAGTACCCGGACGAGCTCCCCCGGGTGCCTCTCGCGCGCGGCGTCCAGCGCCTCGGCGAGGGTCTCCGCGGTGTAGGGCTCCTCGGCCACACCGGCGGCGGCCTTGGCCGCGGCCCAGTAGCGGATGGTCCCCGCTGCCATCAGGCGCTCCTCACTCCCACTCACTTCGGCTACTCCCGATGCTCCCGGCTCACACCGGTCACTCTCGTCGTCGGATGTCCATCATCGTCTATGCGCGGACGAGCCAGTCCCCGATGCGCCCCAGCAACTCCTCGTCCGCCGCGTTCTCGGCGTGTCCCATGCCTGGCTCGACCCACAGCTCGCACGGACCGGCCGCGGCCAGCATCCGCGGATGGTCCAGCGGAAAGTACGGGTCCCGGTCGCCGTGCACCACCAGGAGCGGGGTCGGCGCGATCAGCGGGACGGCTTCGGCGGGGGAGAGCGGTACGGGGTCCCAGTCCTCATGGTGGATACGGGTCCCGAAGCCGTAGCGGCCCACAAGCCGGCCGACGGGGCGGGTGACCACCCAGTGGAGCCTGCGCATCGGGGCCGTACCCCGGTAGTACCAGCGGGCCGGGGCGCTGACGGAGGCGACCGCGTCCGTATGCGCCGCCGCGTGCCCGTCCGTGTCCGCCGCCGTACGCGCGTCGGGCTCCTGGTCCGAACGGAACAGGGCCGCATGCCGCAGCACCACGGAACCACCCATCGAGAACCCCACCGTCACCACCCTGCCGTGGCCCAGCGACCGCGCCCAGGCCACCGCGGCCGCGAGGTCCAGCACCTCACGGTCGCCCACCGTGGAACGCCCGCCCGAGCGCCCGTGGCCGCGGAAGGAGAAAGTGACCACCGCCGCGTGCCGGGCGAAGACGGCGGCCGCCCGGCGCACCGCGGGCCGGTCCACCGAGCCGGTGAAGCCGTGAGCGAGCACAATCGCGGTATCGGCCGCGTCAGCGAACGAAGCGGACGAAGCGGATGTGCGTCGCGGTTCGTACCGGGCCTCGACCCGCACATCGTCGGAGGTACGCAAAATCGCGGTCAAGGTTGTCCCCGAAGTGGCGTGCCGGAGGCCATCAGTGACCGAAGGAACATCCACATAGTGAAATCGAGCCTCTGACACGGAACCCATGTGGTCTATTCTGCTTGGCAGAGGATCCGGGCAACGCAGCCCCCGGGTCCTTTTGTGTTTCCAGTCCGTTGTTACAGACAGGTGAACGAAGAAATCGCGGACCCCTATGGACGCGGGGACGAGGAGAAACCGACGTGATGGGCGAGCCAACCGCGCACGACGACAGTCGCAGGACGAACAACCATCCGAGCCGGGCAGGTGGGGCCCGATGAGCTCACTCCTGCTCCTCACCAACGCACTCCAGCCGTCGACCGAGGTGCTCCCGGCCCTCGGCCTGCTGCTCCACAACGTGCGGGTCGCCCCCGCCGAAGGCCCGGCCCTGGTCGACACACCCGGCGCCGACGTGATCCTGGTCGACGGCCGCCGCGACCTCCCACAGGTCCGCAGCCTCTGCCAGCTTCTGCGCTCCACCGGGCCCGGGTGCCCGCTGCTCCTGGTCGTCACCGAGGGCGGTCTCGCGGCTGTCACCGCCGACTGGGGCATCGACGACGTACTCCTCGACACCGCGGGCCCCGCGGAGGTGGAGGCCCGGCTCCGGCTGGCGATGGGCCGCCAGCAGATCACCGCGGACGACTCACCGATGGAGATCCGCAACGGCGATCTGTCCGTGGACGAGGCCACGTACAGCGCCAAGCTGAAGGGCAGGGTCCTGGACCTGACCTTCAAGGAGTTCGAGCTGCTGAAGTACCTGGCCCAGCACCCCGGCCGGGTCTTCACCCGGGCCCAGCTCCTCCAGGAAGTGTGGGGCTACGACTACTTCGGCGGTACGCGCACGGTCGACGTGCATGTGCGGCGGCTGCGCGCCAAACTCGGACCCGAGCACGAGTCGCTGATCGGCACTGTCCGGAACGTGGGCTACCGCTTCGTCGCCCCCGAGAAGGTCGAACGCGCGGCCGAAGAAGCCAAGGCGAAGGCGGCTGCTTCGACCACGCGTACGGAAGGCCGAACCGAAGAACACGAAGCCGCCGTAAGCCCTGCCCAGAGGTGAGTCACCACGCGTAGACTTCGCGCGTGGCCAAGGTGACGAGGGATGACGTCGCACGACTGGCGGGTACGTCCACCGCTGTTGTCAGTTATGTCATCAACAACGGACCCAGGCCGGTCGCCCCGGCCACGCGCGAGCGGGTACTCGCCGCAATCAAGGAGCTGGGCTACCGGCCCGACCGGGTTGCCCAGGCGATGGCCTCCCGGCGCACCGACCTCATAGGCATGATCGTCCCCGACGCCCGCCAGCCCTTCTTCGCGGAGATGGCGCACGCGGTGGAACGGGCGGCGGCGGACCGCGGGAAGATGGTCCTCGTCGGGAACTCCGACTACCGCGACGAGCGCGAGGTCCACTATCTGCGGGCCTTCCTCGGTATGCGAGTGGCCGGGCTGATCCTGGTCAGCCAGGGCATGAGCGAGCGCGCCGCGGCGGAGATCGAGGCCTGGGACGCCCGCGTCGTACTGCTGCACGAGCGCCCTGAGGCGATCGACGACGTCGCGGTGGTGACGGACGACGTCGGCGGCGCCCAGCTCGCCACCCGGCACCTGCTGGAACACGGCCACGAGTACGTCGCCTGTCTCGGCGGCATCGACAACACACCGGCGGGGGGGGGGCGGGGGGCCGTCCACCGAGTAGGGTGGGGGCCCGCCATTCTTGTGTGCGGGCGCCCCACCGGTGGCCGGCGGGTCCAGGCCCCCTACAACCGCTACGACGCCTACCTCGTGGCCCTCAAGCTGCTGTCCGGGCCCGACCGGCCCCCCGCGATCTTCTGCGCCACCGACGACCAGGCGATCGGTGTGCTGCGAGCGGCGCGCGAGCTGCGGATCGACGTGCCGGGCGAGCTGGCGGTGGCGGGCTTCGACGACGTGAAGGAAGCGGCGCTGACGGATCCGCCGCTCACCACGATCGCCTCGGACCGGCCGGCGATGGCGCGAGCGGCGGTGGATCTCGTGCTGGACGACGGGTTGCGGGTGCTGGGGTCGCGGCGGGAGCGGGTGAAGCAGTTCCCGTCGGCGCTGATCGTCCGCCGCTCCTGCGGCTGCGCGTAGCCAGTCCGCGCGGGGCCCCGCACCCCGTGCGGCCCGACCGCTCGGGTTCTGGTCCGGTTCTCAGGGAGGTCTCAGGGGCCTCTCATCTCGCGAGCCGAGACTCACAACCGTGACGGACTACTACCGCGGCAGCGACAGCGACACGGACCGGTACCCCTACGCGGGCTTCGGGGACGCGGGCTACCCCCCGCCGCCCTCGTACACACCCGAGGTCACAACCGAGTTCACCTCCGGGCAGCCGGAGCCGCGGCACCGGGCGCGGGCCAAGCGGCCCGTCGCGCTGATCGCGGCTGTCGCGATCATCGCCGCGGCGGTCGGCGGCGGCACCGCGACGCTCGTGAACCGGTACGCCGGCCACGGCACCGCGACGACCGGGCAGACCGCGGTCAACGGAACCACGGTCGCCCAGAGCAGCAAGGACACCGTCGCCGGGGTCGCCGCTGCCGTGTCGCCGAGCATCGTGGAGATCGGGGCGGCCACCTCCGCGGGGCAGTCCACCGGATCCGGTGTGATCATCACCAAGGACGGTGAGATCGTCACCAACAACCACGTCGTCTCCGGAGCCGACACCGTCAAGGTCACCCTCAGCGACGGCAGCACCGGCACCGCCGATGTCGTCGGCACCGACCCGGACAAGGACCTGGCCCTGATCAGGCTTCGGGACGCCGAGGGGCTCACACCCGCGACGCTCGGCGACTCCGACAGCCTCAAGGTGGGCGACGAGGTCGTGGCGATCGGCTCTCCCGAGGGTCTCACCGGGACCGTGACGAGCGGCATCGTCTCGGCACTCGACCGCGATGTCACCGTGGCCAAGGACGACGGCGGCAACGGAAACCGCGGGCAGCGTCAGGACCCCCGCCAGGGCTGGCCCTTCGAGTTCGGCGGTCAGCAGTTCAACGGGGACACCGGTGACTCCAAGACCACGTACAAGGCGATCCAGACCGACGCGTCCCTCAACCCCGGCAACTCCGGCGGCGCCCTGATCAACATGAGCGGTGAGATCGTCGGGATCAACTCGGCCATGTACTCGCCCACGTCCGCGAACAGCTCCGGCGCGGGCAGCGTCGGCCTCGGCTTCGCCATCCCGATCGACACCGTCAAGGCCGACCTCGCAAGCCTGCGGGACGGGTCGTCCGGGTCGTCGTCCGGCTCCTCTTCCAGCGGCTCCTTCTGAGACCGTGCGACGCTGATCGCATGACGACAGCACCGCACACAGACGAACGCGGCGACCGCGTCCTCATCGTCGACGACGAGCCCGCCGTACGCGAGGCCCTCCAGCGCAGCCTGGCATTCGAGGGTTACGCCACCGAGGTCGCCGTCGACGGCACGGACGCCCTCGCCAAGGTGCTGTCGTACGCACCCGACCTGGTCGTGCTGGACGTGCAGATGCCGCGCATGGACGGGCTCACGGCCGCCCGCCGTATCCGGGCGTCGGGATCGACACTGCCGATCCTGATGCTCACGGCCCGGGACACCGTCGGCGACCGGGTCACCGGACTCGACGCCGGGGCCGACGACTACCTGGTGAAGCCCTTCGAGCTGGACGAACTGCTCGCCCGGATCAGGGCACTGCTGCGGCGCAGCGCGTACTCCGGAGCGGCGGCTGACAGCGCGCCGGACAAGGGCGGGGCCGCGCTGACGTTCGCCGACCTGCGGATGGACCCGGCGACCCGCGAGGTCACCCGGGGTGAGCGCCGGGTCGAGCTGACCCGCACCGAGTTCACGCTGCTGGAGCTGTTCCTCACGCATCCCCGCCAGGTGCTCACCCGGGAGCAGATCCTGAAGTCCGTCTGGGGCTTCGACTTCGAGCCGAGTTCCAACTCACTGGATGTGTATGTGATGTATCTGCGCCGCAAGACCGAGGCGGGCGGTGAGCAGCGGCTGGTCCAGACGGTACGCGGGGTCGGCTACACGCTACGGGAAGGTTCCCCGGAGTGATCCGCTGGTTCCAGGCGCTGCCACTTCGGTCGCGGCTGGCACTGCTGACGGCGACCGCGGTGGCCATGGCGGTCGCGGCGGTGGCCGTGACCTGCTGGCTGCTCACCCGTGCGCAGCTTCGCCAGGAGCTGGACACCTCGCTGCGCAACACCAGCGCTCCGGTCAGCACGGTCGACCAGGCCCTCGCGGCATGCCGGGCCGGGCAGGACCCGACCGGGGGCACGGCCAGGGCCTTCGCGTATGTGCAGATCATCGGCGCGGACGGCTCCCGCTGTGTCGCCCAGGACTCCCAGCCGGTGAAGGTGGCGCCCGAGGACCTCGACGTGGCCCGGGGTACCGCACTGGACGCCCTGCACGACAGCACCACCGACAGCGGCGCCGAGGTACGGGTGCACACCACGCAGATACCGCTGCCGGGTATCGGCAAGCCGACGATCACCGTCTCCGTCGCCCGCCCCCTCGATGAGATCGACGCGTCGCTCGACCGGCTGGCCCTGGTGCTGGCCGTGCTCGCGGGTATCGGTGTGCTCGCCGCCGGCGCCGCCGGGCTGTGGGTGGCCAGGACCGGGCTCAAGCCGGTGGACCGGCTGACCGAGGCGGTGGAGCATGTGGCCCGCACCGAGGACCTGACCGTGCGCATCCCCGTCGAGGGCGAGGACGAGATCGCCCGCCTGTCCCGCTCCTTCAACCAGATGACCGCTGCGCTGGCCTCGTCCCGCGACCGCCAGTCGCAGCTCATCGCCGACGCGGGGCATGAACTGCGTACGCCGCTGACCTCGCTGCGGACCAACATCGAGCTGCTGGCGCGCAGTGAGCAGACCGGCCGCGCGCTGCCGCCCGACGACCGGGCGGCCCTGCTGGCGTCCGTGAAGGCGCAGATGAGCGAGCTCGCGGCACTGATCGGCGATCTTCAGGAGCTGTCCCGCCCGGACAGCGCGGCGCCGGGCGCGGTCCGGGTGGTCGGGCTGCACGAGATCGCGCGGACGGCTCTGGAGCGGGCCCGGCTGCGCGGCCCCGAGCTGACGATCGACGCCGAGCTGCGGCCCTGGTACGTGCGCGCCGACCCGGCCTCGCTGGAGCGCGCGCTGGTCAATGTGCTGGACAACGCGGTGAAGTTCTCCCCGCCCCGCGGACGGATCGAGGTGCTGCTCGACCGGGGCGCACTGACCGTACGCGACCACGGTCCGGGAGTGCCGCCCGATGAACTGCCCCATGTCTTCGAACGGTTCTGGCGCTCCCCGTCCGCCCGCGCGCTGCCCGGCTCCGGCCTCGGTCTGTCGATCGTGGCCCGTACGGTGCGGCAGGCGGGCGGCGAGGTGGCGCTGCGGTCCGCCGAGGGCGGCGGGACCGTCGCCGAGATCCTGCTGCCCGGCGCACCCACTCCGCCGCCTTCGCCGGTGCCGTCCTAGGTGTACTGCCCAGGCAGGTTGGTCGAGTTTGTGCGACGACACGGTCTGAATCTGGCTGACGACGAAGGCCTCCGGTTGTGGAGTGGAGCT
>NZ_JBHXFA010000228.1:0-7987 GCF_042724175.1 Streptomyces sp. NPDC127084 | reverse complement strand
TGTCCGAGGCGGGCGCGGGCCGCCGCGCGGCCGTCCGCCGGGCGGAAGCGTTCGAGGTTCACGCCCGGGTGGACCACGGCGACCTTCGCGGGGTCGGCCGCGTAGTGCCGTACGAGTTCGTCGGCCTCCTCCGCCGTGTTGGCGATGAGGCGGTCGGCGGCGGCGACGATCTGGGTCTCGCCGATGACGCGGGCGGCGGGGAGCCCGGTCTCCGGGAGGGAGTCGACGGGCAGCACGCTCACCGGAGCGCCGGGAACCGCCGGGGTGGCGGGGAGCACGCTCTCCGGAAGCGGGGCTGCGGGGACCGCGGGGGTGGCGGCCGGGAGCGTGTCGGTGGGGAGCCCCGGGGCCGGGAGGGTGTGGGCGGGGATCGGCGTGGTCGCCATCGGGTCCGCGGGGAGTGCGTCGGCGGGCAGCGTGGTGCCCGCGTCCGGCACACCGGCGGCCAGTGCCTCGGCCGCGGGCAGGCCCTGTGAGACCGCCGTGGCCCCGGTCTCGCCCATCAGGGCGGTCGAGGAGTCGACGGCCTGTCCGGCGGTCTCCTGGACGGCGGGGGCGCCGGTTCGGGCTGTCTCGGCGAAGGTGCCGCGCGCGACCGGGAGCGCAGTGCCGACCAGCTTCCCGCCGGCCTCCTGCGCCGTCGCGGTGGCCTTCTGTGCCGTACCGTCCGTGGCGTCGCCGACCGCGACGCCGTCGAGCTGGGTCAGCCCGCCGCCCAGGTCATGGGTGGGCGCGAGGTCCACGGCGCTCGCGGAGCCGGCCGCACCGACCACGGGAGCTGCACCGGCTGCGACGAGCAGCGCGGCACGGGCGATCCGACGGGTCAGGGGGAGGGACATGGTGCTCCTTCGACGAGAACGATTGTGTTGCCTGTTGGGCGATCGGACGCCATGACAACCGCTCGCGGGGCGGGGATGGTGCGGTAGGCCAAGGTAAAGAGTCGGTAATGCATCGCATAATCAGCCGGGGACAAAAACGGGCGAACAATGCCGGTCCAGACAGTCTGCTGAACCGTCACTTCCCCTTTGACGCAAGGGCAGCGACGGGTTGCGTCGAACGCCGCCGAACGTGTCCGGTGGACAGCGCCCGACGCATCGGCGGTGACTCCTTCCGGGCGAGGTCCCGGACAAATGCCCGACCCCGGAAAGTGGACCGTCCGGCACACGCGGATGGCCTGTCAGAGGGCCCCGGGGAGCCGGTCCGTCCGGTTTGCCCTGGCCGATCCGGCCACCCCGGCCGATCCGGCCACCCGTCATCCGGACCGAACGGAGGACTGAGCGGGGCCCTGAGCCAGACGGCGGAACCGCGGGAACAGAGCCATCCATCAGGCCCTACTGATCGACCCGGATCCTGACCTCGCCGGCGGCACCGCCCGCGGCCCGCCCCACCCGCTGCCAGCCCTCGTACGCCTCGCCCGCGACCCACACCCGGTCCCCGTACGAGACCTCGGCGATACGCAGCGCATCCGCCTGTGCCACCGCCCAGTGCGCCAGCTCCCAGCCCCGCCGCGTCTTCGCCGCCGCCTTGGCGCCGCCGCCCGACGTCATGATCACCGGCAGCCTCAGCTCGGCCCCGGAACCGGCCGTGCGCGGGGCGCCCGCGCGGCCCGAACCGGCGGCCACGGGCAGCACACCGTCGCCGAAGGCCCGGATCAGTTCGGCGCGCACCTTCGCCGGGTCACCGGCTCCCGGCTGCTGCCCTGTGGTGCAGGTCAGCGCGGCGGGCGCACGTCCGGTGAGGGCAGCCGCGAGCGCCGCCGCCTCCTGCTCGTGCTTGGCGTAGGCGTGCGGATGGCCGCTGCGCTGGACCCGCTGGGCCGCCTCGGTCAGCGGGAGTCGTGAATAGCCCGGCACGTCGGCCAGGTGCTCGTAGAACTTCCCGGCCGAGTACACCGGGTCGAGGATCTGCCGAGTGGTGCCCCAGCCCATGGAGGGCCGCTGCTGGAACAGCCCGATCGAGTCCCGGTCGCCGTAGCTGATGTTGAGCAGCATCGACTCCTGCATGGCCGTCGCCAGAGCGATGGTCACTGCGCGCTCCGGCAGCCCCCGGGCGGTGCCCACGGCGGAGATCGTGGCGGCGTTCGCCGCCATCTCCGGAGTCAGCTCGAACGAGGTCTCCGATTCCGCACCGGAGTCAGGGCCGTCGACCGCACGCACGACGCACCCCGGTGTGCTCTCGTCCCAGCTCACGTACCGCACGACCACATACGCGACGAGCGCCGTCAGCACCGCGAACCCGGCGGCGGCGCGCAGCAGGCGGCCAAGCCGCGAGGGAGATGCTTTCGAGACAGTCTCGGTCACGCGCCAAAGGTACCGGCCCCGACCGCCCACCCCGCCAGGGTCGTACCCGCCCGCGAGGGCGGCCCAGGGGGCGTCCACGGACGTCCACGGCCCCGGACCGTCCGGGGGTCGGGGCGAACGGAACGCTAGGGTCGGGACATGCCCGAAACCGCGCTTGATCTCAGTCTGGACGCCCCGGCCCTCACCGCCCGACTCGTCGACTTCCCCTCGGTCAGCGGAAACGAGAAGCCCCTCGCCGACGCGATCGAGGAGGCCCTGCGCGCGCTGCCGCACCTCACGGTCGACCGGCACGGCAACAACGTCGTGGCCCGCACCATGCTGGGCCGCGCCGAGCGGGTCGTACTCGCCGGGCACATCGACACCGTGCCGATCGCCGACAACCTCCCCTCCCGACTGGACGAGAACGGTGTGCTGTGGGGCTGCGGAACCTCCGACATGAAATCGGGCGTGGCCGTGCAGCTGCGGATCGCGGCGACCGTCCCCGCCCCCAACCGCGACCTCACCTTCGTGTTCTACGACAACGAGGAGGTCGCCGCGCACCTCAACGGACTCGGGCATGTGGCAGAGGCCCACCCCGACTGGCTCGACGGCGACTTCGCCGTCCTGCTGGAGCCGTCCGACGCCCAGGTCGAGGGCGGCTGCCAGGGGACCCTGCGGGTCCATCTGCGACTGGCCGGGGAGCGCGCGCACTCCGCGCGCTCCTGGATGGGGTCCAACGCGATCCACGCCGCCGGGCCGGTGCTGGCCAGGCTCGCCGCGTACGGGCCGCGCCGTCCGGTTATCGACGGGCTCGAATACCGCGAGGGACTCAACGCCGTGGGCATCGAGGGCGGTGTCGCCACCAACGTCATCCCCGACGCGTGCACCGTGGTCGTCAACTACCGCTACGCCCCCGACCGCGGGATGGCGGAGGCGGAGGCCCATGTGCGCGAGGTGTTCGCGGACTGCGGGGTCGCCGAGTTCATCGTGGACGACCACACCGGCGGTGCGCTGCCTGGGCTCTCCCACCCGGCCGCCGCCGCGTTCATGGCGGCCGTGGGCGGCACGGCCCAGCCCAAGTTCGGCTGGACCGACGTCTCGCGGTTCAGCTCCCTGGGCGTCCCCGCCGTGAACTACGGGCCGGGAGACGCGCTCCTCGCCCACAAGCGGGACGAGCATGTGGCCGTGGACAGGATCACGCACTGCGAGGAGCGGCTACGGAACTGGCTCACGGCCTGATCCCGCTTGTCCCGCTGCCGCGGATCTTCTTGCCCGACCTGTGGAATTCAGCTCCAGTCGACCTTCGTGGACCTACCCTGACCAGGAAAGAGCATGCGAGCATGCAGCGGAGGGAGCAGGCCATGGGCAACCCCGAGGAAGCGGAGCGGGCGGAGGAGCAGCGGACCGGACCGGTGCTGCGCCGCAGGGAGCAGATCCAGCCCGGCACCACGGACCAGCGTCTGCTGGATACCGAGGGTGACTCCGAGTGGGTGCACACCGATCCCTGGCGGGTCATGCGCATCCAGTCGGAGTTCGTGGAGGGCTTCGGCGCCCTCGCCGAACTCCCCAGCGCCATCAGCGTCTTCGGGTCGGCCCGGACCGCCCCCGGCAGCCCCGAGTACCAGGCGGGAATCCGTATCGGCAGAGCGCTCGCCGACGCGGGTTTCGCCGTGATCACCGGCGGCGGACCCGGGTCGATGGAGGCCGCGAACAAGGGTGCGAGTGAAGCCCGCGGGATCTCCGTCGGGCTCGGTATCGAGCTGCCCTTCGAACAGGGGCTCAACCCGCACGTGGATATCGGCGTGAACTTCCGCTACTTCTTCGTCCGCAAGACGATGTTCGTGAAGTACGCGCAGGGGTTCGTCGTCCTGCCCGGCGGTCTCGGCACCCTGGACGAGCTTTTCGAGGCCCTCACCCTCGTCCAGACCCGCAAGGTGACCCGTTTCCCGATCGTCCTCTTCGGCACGGACTACTGGAGCGGCCTCGTCGAGTGGCTGCGGGACACCGTGATCGCGCAGGGCAAGGCGTCCGAGCACGATCTGCTGCTCTTCCATGTCACGGACGACGTGGACGAGGCGGTCGCGCTGGTCACCAAGGAGACGGGCCCGCCCGTCCCGGCGCCGTTCGAGGGGTACGAGGCCTGACGGGCGCCGCGGCCAGGCGGCTCGGACTCGCACCGCGCACGGCGCCGGGCCGCCCGGTCCAGGTCCGGCCCCGCGCGGCGGGCCCAGGGGCTCAGGCCAGGCCGCGGCGGGCGACGGCCGGGGGACGATGCCCGGCGATGGAGGCGACCATGTCCAGCACCTGGCGGGTCTCGGCCACCTCGTGGACGCGGTACACCCGCGCGCCGAGCCAGGCCGAGACGGCCGTGGTCGCGAGGGTCCCGATCAGCCGCTCCTTGACCGGGCGGTCGAGGGTCTCGCCGACGAAGTCCTTGTTGGACAGCGACACCAGCACCGGCCAGCCCGTGTCGACCATCTCACCGAGGCGCCTGGTCGCCTCCAGCGAGTGCCGGGTGTTCTTGCCGAAGTCATGGCCTGGGTCGATGAGGATGGCGTCCCTCCGCACTCCGAGCCGCTCGGCCCGTTCGGCGAGAGCGGTCGTCACCCGCAGGATGTCCGCCATGACGTCCTCGTACTCGACACGGTGCGGGCGGGTCCTCGGTTCGGCCCCTCCGGCGTGGGTGCACACCAGGCCCACGTCGTAGCGGGCGGCCACCTCGGCCAGCTTCGGGTCCACCCCGCCCCAGGCGTCATTGAGCAGGTCGGCGCCAGCCTCGCAGACGGCGGCCCCCACATCGTGCCGCCAGGTGTCCACACTGATCACCACTTCGGGGAAGCGGCGGCGGACTTCGGCGACGAAGCCCACCGTACGGCGGGCCTCCTCCTCGGCCGACACCTCCTCACCCGGACCGGCCTTGACGCCCCCGATGTCGACGATGGCGGCGCCCTCCGCCACCGCCTGCTCCACGCGGGCGAGCGCGGGCTCGTCACGGAAAGTCGCGCCCTGGTCGTAGAAGGAGTCCGGGGTCCGGTTCACGATCGCCATGACCACCGGTTCCCGTGCGTCGAACTCGCGTCGGCCCAGCCGCAGATTTCCGCTGCGCATCCCCTGTTTCCTCCTCTTTCCTCCCCGCGTACCGTCGCCTGCGACCTTAACCGCCGGTGCCGCATGGCACGATCGGCAGCAGACGGTTTCCTGCTCCGGGGAGAGGCGCGCTGTGTTCTTGTTCTTGCTGATCGCGATGGTCGTGGTCGTCGCCGCGGTCACGCTCGCGGTGGTCGGCGGCGGGGGGAACGAGATCCTTCCGGACGCGGCCCCCGAGCAGCTCGTGGACCCGCTGCCGGTGAGCCGGCCCGTGGGGCGCGCCGACGTCGAGGCCCTGCGGCTGCCCCTGGCGCCCCGGGGATACCGGATGGCCGATGTGGACGATGTGCTCGACCGGCTGGGCGCCGAGCTCGCCGAGCGGGACGCGCGGATCATGGAGCTGGAGTCGGCGCTGGCCGGGCGGCAGCAGGCGGGCGGTGCTCCGTTCGACAGGCGTCCGGAGTCCGGCCCGGGTGAGCGGGCGGGCGGCATGTTCGACAAGCGCCCTGAGTCCGAGCCGGGCGAGGAGCAGCAGGGATGAGCGGCGTGATCGCCGGCGCCGACGGGCGGCTGCGCTGCCCCTGGGGTCTGTCGGCCCCGGACTACGTCGCCTACCACGACGAGGAATGGGGACGCCCGGTCCACGGGGACGACGCCCTGTTCGAGCGGCTCTGCCTGGAGGCGTTCCAGTCCGGTCTCTCCTGGATCACGATCCTGCGCCGCAGGGAGACCTTCCGCAAGGCCTTCGACGGCTTCCGTATCGCCTCGGTCGCGGGCTTCACCGAGGCCGACCAGGAGCGACTGCTCGGCGACCCCGGGATCATCCGCAACCGCGCGAAGGTCGAGGCGACGCTGGCGAACGCACGGGTGCTGGTGGAGTGGGCTCCAGGCGAGCTGGACGCCCTCGTCTGGTCGTACGCTCCCGACCCCGCGACCCGCCCCGTGCCGCGAGTCCTGGCGGACGTGCCCGCTGTCACGGACGAGTCCAAGGCCCTCTCCAAGGACCTCAAGAAGCGCGGACTGCGCTTCATCGGCCCCACCACCGCGTACGCGCTCATGCAGGCCTGCGGCCTGGTCGACGACCACCTGGCCGACTGCGCCGCCCGCCGCGGGTAGCCGCCGTGCCGTCATGACGATGCCCCGGCACGGGCGTACCGTGCCGGGGCATCGCGGAAAAACAGAAAGGTATGGGCGCGTTCCGCGTCAGCCGACGACCTTCTTGAGGGCGTCACCGAGGGCGTCAGCCTCGTCCGGTGTCAGCTCTACGACGAGCCGACCGCCGCCTTCGAGCGGAACGCGCATGACGATGCCCCGCCCCTCCTTGGTCACCTCGAGCGGGCCATCGCCCGTCCGCGGCTTCATGGCCGCCATGCTCGTTCCCCTTCCTGAAACCAGCTCATCGTCAGCCGACGGCCCCTGGGTGGGCACAGCTCACCGGCATCGAACACATTGCTTCCTAGTCATTATCCCGCATGGCGGGACCCGATGACCAACATCGGTCTGCATCGCTTACGCAACGCGCTTTCGCAAAACCACCCAATTCGGGGATCCGCCTGCGATACTGCGCCTCGCGCTCTCACCGGGGCTGTGCGTTTCCGCCGGTGTTCCCTTTGACCCAGGTCACATACCTGCGCGTATGTCCGGCCCGCGCGATCTCCGCCATGCTGGGCCCCGACACGATCATCACGATCGACACAAGCACGCCGCGAAGGGGACACGACATGGCCGACACCGTGCTGTACGAGGTCAACGACGGACTCGCAACCATCACGATCAACCGGCCCGAGGCCATGAACGCGATGAACGTCGAGGCCAAGGAGGCGCTCCGGGACAGCCTGCGCGCCGCCGCCGACGACACCGCCGTACGGGCGGTGCTGCTGACCGCCACCGGCAAGGCGTTCTGTGTGGGCCAGGACCTCAAGGAGCACGTCACCCACCTGATGTCCGACAAGCAGTCAGGCACCAGCCTCACCATGAGCACGGTGCATGACCACTACAACCCCATCCTGCGTGCGCTCACGGAGATGCGTAAGCCGGTGGTCGCCGGGGTGAACGGAGTCGCGGCCGGAGCCGGATTCGGCTTCGCGCTGGCCGCTGACTACCGGGTGGTCGCCGACTCGGCGAAGTTCACCACCGCTTTCGCGGGGGTCGCGCTCGCCGCCGACTCCGGCGTCTCCTGGACGCTGCCCCGCCTGATCGGCCCGAGCCGCGCCGCCGACCTGCTGCTCTTCCCGCGCTCGATCTCGGCGCAGGAGGCGTACGACCTGGGTATCGCCAACCGTCTCGTCCCGGCCGACCAGCTCGCCACGGAGGCCGAGTCGGTCGCCCGGGCGCTGGCGGAGGGTCCGACGGTCGCCTATGCGGCGATCAAGGAGGCCCTGGCGTTCGGCGCCTCGCACTCGCTTGCCGAGACGCTGGAGAAAGAGGACGAACTCCAGAGCCGGGCGGGTGCCTCCGAGGACCACGGGATCGCCGTCCAGGCATTCCTCAGCAAGGAGAAGCCCCGGTACCAGGGCCGCTGAAAGGCCTGGTGCCGCGTCAGGCAACGTTCGCCCCGTCGCGACGCCCGGCACGGCGACTCGCGGCGTTGCCGAATCAACCGAGTAGGCCCACTACGAGGT
>NZ_JBHXFA010000227.1:0-8172 GCF_042724175.1 Streptomyces sp. NPDC127084 | reverse complement strand
CCGGTGCGGGGACGAGCGCGGCGAGCGCGGCCGGGGGGGGGTTCTCGAACAGGTCCCGGGTACTGAGGGCGAGTCCGGCCCGGCGTGCGGCGTTGACGAGTTGGATGGAGAGGATGCTGTCGCCGCCGAGGTCGAAGAAGCCGTCGTCGGCTCCCACCGTTCCGATGGACAGCACCTGGGCGAACAGGTCGCACAGCAGCTGCTCGCGGGAGCCGCGCGGGGCCCGTCCGCGGGAGGCGGCCGTCTCCGGGCGGGGCAGTGCGCGCCGGTCGACCTTGTCGTTCACGTTCAGCGGGAACGCTTCGAGGACCACGCAGGCGGAGGGCAGCAGGTAGGCGGGCAGCCGCCGCGCCAGCCAGCTCCGCAGGGAGCCGCCGTCGATGCTCCGGCCCTGTTCCGGCACCGCGTACGCCACCAGGCGCCGGTCCCCGGGGACGTCCTCGCGTACGACGGCCACGCTCTGCGCGACGTCGGGGTGCGAGGCGAGCGCCGTCTCGACCTCGCCCAGCTCGATCCTGAAGCCGCGCAGCTTGACCAGGTCGTCGGTGCGGCCGAGGAACTCGATCGCGCCCTGCCGGTTCCAGCGGACGCGGTCGCCGGTGCGGTACATGCGCTCGCCCGAGGGGTCCGGGCTGCCCGGCGCCGGGAAGGGGCAGGCGACGAAGCGTTCGGCGGTGAGCGCGGCGCGGCCGTGATAGCCACGGGCCAGCCCGCCTGCGAGGTACAGCTCGCCCGGGACGCCGGGCGGTACCGGGCGCAGCCGCTCGTCCAGGACGTACAGCCGCTTGCCGTCGAAGGGGCGGCCGATGGGTACGGGGCCGGTTCCGCGGTGCTGGGCACAGTCCCAGATCGCCGCTCCGACGGTGGCTTCGGTGGGCCCGTAGCCGTTGAGTATCCGCCGTCCCGGCAGCCAGCGGCGGACCAGGCCCGGTGGCAGTACGTCGCCGTTGAGGGTGAGGGTCACACCGGCCGGGAGGCTGTCGTCGGGCAGGCTCGCGATGACGGCGGGCTGCACGGCGATGTGGGTCACCGAGGCGTCGCGCACGAAGTCGGCGAGATCCTGCCCGAAGGGGGTGTCCCGGGGAGCGAGCACCAGGGTCGCGCCGGAGAGCAGCGCGCAGAAGGAGTCCCACAGCGAGGTGTCGAAGCTGGTGGACACCAGTTGCAGAACCCTGCTGCCGCTGCCGAGGCCGAGCACCGACCGCTGGAGGGCGGAGAGCGCGGCGATACCTGTGTGCGGGGTGATGACGCCCTTGGGCACCCCGGTGGAACCGGAGGTGTAGATGACGTAGGCGGCGTGGTCGTGCCGCAGGGGCGACATCCGGTCGGCGTCGGTGAGCCGGTCCGCCGGGAGGCCACGCAGGGTCCCGGCCAGGGCGGGGCCGTCGACGAGGAGGCAGTCGGCTCCCGCCTCGCGCAGCGGCGGGGCCAGTTCTTCCAGGGTGAGTACGGGGTGGGGCTCGGCGTCGCCGAGCATGAACCGGATGCGTTCGGCCGGGTAGGCGGGGTCGATGGGCAGGAACGCCGCACCGGCCTTCGCCACGGCGAGCCAGGACACGACCCACTCGACCGAGCGGGGCAGGGAGACGCCGACGAAGCGGTCGGGACCAGCGCCCAGGGCGACGAGGTGACGGGCCAGCCGGTTGGCGCGCTCGTCGAGTTCGCGGTAGGTGAGGGTCTCGCCGTGCGGACCCTGCACCACGGCGGGCGCGTCGGGGGTCTCGGCCACTCGTGCCTCGAACAGCTCGGGCAGGGTGAGCCGTTCGGGGCCGGGGGTGCCCGCGCCCCATTCCTCCAGCACGGTGGAGCGCTCGCCCTCGCCGAGTACGTCGACCAGGCCGGCGGGAGCGTCGGGGTCGGCGGCCAGCGCACCGATGACCCGGACGAGGCGTTCGGCCAAGGAACGGGCGGTGCCCTCGTCGAACAGGTCGGCGCGGTAGTCCAGTTCGCCGTGCAGGCCGCCAGCGGGGCCGTCCTGCTCGGCGAGGGTGAAGCCGAGGTCGAACTTGGCGAGCCCGGTCGGCACCTCCTCCAGGGCGACGTCCAGGCCCTCGAATCCGGTGAGCGAGTCCGCGAGGGCGCGGGTGGGCGCGTCGTCGAAGGTGAACATCGTCTGGAACAGCGGGTGCCGGGAGAGCGACCGGGTGGGACTCAGCACCTCCACCAGCCGTTCGAAGGGCAGGTCCTGGTGGGTGAGGGCCCGCAGGACGGTTTCCCGGCCGGTGACGAGCAGGTCGCGGAACGAGGGCGCGCCGGACAGGTCGGTACGCAGAACGACGGTGTTGACGAAGGCGCCGACCGCACCGTGGTACGTCTCGTCGGTGCGGCCCGCCACGGGGGTGCCCATGGGGATGTCGGTGCCGCCGCCGAGCCGGGCCAGCAGCACGGCAGCCGCCGTCTGGAGGGCGACGAACGGGGTGGTGCCGACGGCTGCCGCCAGCGCGGCGAGCTGCCGGTAGGAGTCCTCGGGTACGGAGAAGGCGACCTTGCCGCCCCGGTCGGACACCGCGGAGCCGCGGGGCCGGTCCAGCGGGAGCGGGATCTCCTCCGGCAGGTCGGCCAGCGCCTCCCGCCAGTACATCAGCTGTCGGCGCGCGAGGCTGTCGGACGCCTCCTCGCTGCCGAGCAGGGCGGCCTGCGCGAGGCTGTGGTCCGCGTACTGCGGCGCGGGTGCGGCCCAGACGGGGGCGGCGGACCGGCGGCGGGCGGCGAAGGCGTGGGACAGGTCGGACAGCAGCGGGGCGATGGACCAGCCGTCGCCCGCGATGTGGTGGGCCACCGCCAGCAGCACGTGCTCGTCGGCCCCGAGACGGAACAGGACGGCCCGGAAGGGGGGTTCGCCGGCGAGGGTGAAGGGGCGCAGGGCCTCCCCGCGCAGCCGGTCGTCGAGCTCCGCAGCGCTCACGTCGACGGGGGTGAGCCGGAACTCCCCCGGGGTGTGCGGCCGTACGGTCTGGAAGGGGCCGTCGTGGTCCTGGGCGAACTCGGTGCGCAGGATCTCGTGCCGGGCGACGGTGTCGGACAGTGCCGCGCCGAGAGCGGTGACATCCAGCGGGCCCGAGATCCGCAGCGCCATGGGCATGTTGTAGGTGCTGCGAGAGGATTCCATCTGGTGCAGGAACCACAGGCGGCGCTGGGCGTACGCCATGGGGACCCGCTCGGGGCGCTCGGCGGGTGGGGGCGGGGCCGTCGTGCCGACGGACTCCACGCGGACCAGCACGGCGGCCAGTTCGGCCGGGGAGGGGGCGTCGAAGACGTCCCGGACGCCGATCCGCAGACCGAGGGTGCTGCGGACGCGGCCCACGAGCCGGGTGGCCAGCAGGGAGTGGCCGCCGAGCTCGAAGAACCCTTCGTCGGGTCCGACGGCGTCCATGCCGAACAGGTCGGCGAACAGGGCGCACAGGGCTTCCTCGTGGTGGCCGCGCGGTGCGCGCCCCGTGGGCCGCGCCTCGGCCGAGGGCGCGGGCAGGGCCTTCAGGTCCAGCTTGCCGTTGGAGGACAGCGGCAGCTCGGGCACGGTCTGGAACGCCTGCGGCACGGCGTAGCGGGGCAGCGACTCCAGGGCGTGGGCGCGCAGTTCCTCGGGGCCGGGGGCTCTGTCCTCGCGTACGACGACGTAGGCGATCAGCCGGTCGTCCCGTACGGTGACGCCCGCCCTGACGACTCCGGGGTGCTCGCCAAGGACGGCCTCCACCTCGCCGGGCTCGACGCGGAAGCCGCGTACGTTGATCTGGTTGTCCACCCTGCCGAGGTACTCGACGAGCCCGTCGGCGCGGCGGCGCACCAGGTCTCCGGTGCGGTAGGCGCGTGCGCCGGGCGGTCCGTACGGCCAGGCCACGAACCGTTCGGCGGTCAGGTCGGGACGGCCCAGGTAGCCGCGGGCCAGTCCCTCGCCCGCCAGGTACAGCTCTCCCGGCACGCCGTCCGGCACCGGGCGGAGCGCGTCGTCGAGGATGTGGGCGGCGGTCGCGCGCACCGGACTGCCGATCACGGGGCGGGAGGTGTCGGCGAGGTCCGCCGCGAGGGCGTCGACGGTGAACTCGGTGGGGCCGTAGAGGTTGTGCGCCTCCAGGCCCGGCGCGGACCTCAGGCGGGTCCACAGGCGCTCGCCGGCGGCCGCGCCGCCGAGCAGCAGGATCGACGGTGCGGTGGGGCCGTCGAGCAGCCCCTCCTCCAGCAGCACCTCGGCGTAGGAGGGGGTGACGTCGAGGACGTCGGCGCCGGTGGCCCGGATGTGGCCGACGACCGCAGCGGCGTCGCGCCGGGTGGCGTCGCCGAGCAGGTGCAGCTCGTGTCCGGCCAGCATCCAGATCAGGGCTTCCCACGAGGTGTCGAAGGACAGCGGCGCGGTGAGGACGAAGCGCAGCGGACGGCCGTGGGGTCGCCGGATCTGCGGGCCCGCCAGCGTCTCGTGGTGCTGGGCGATGAGGTTGCGCAGCCCCCGGTGCTCGATCACCACGCCCTTGGGGCGGCCGGTGGAGCCGGAGGTGAACAGCACGTAGGCGGCGTCGGCCGGTGTCAGGGGCCGGGCACGGTCGGCGTCGGTGACGGGGCCGTCGGCCTGTCGCTCCACCGCCGCCCGGGTCTCCGGGTCCTGGAGGTCGACGACGGGCACGCCGCCGGTGTCGTGGATGGTCCCGGCAGTGAGGACGAGCACCGGTTCGGCGTCCGTCAGCAGACGCCGGACGCGGGAGGGCGGTAGGTCGGTCTCCATGGGCAGGTACGCGGCACCCGCCTTGAGCGCCGCGAGCAGGGCGACGACCAGGTCGGCACAACGGGGCACGAGCAGGCCGACGACAGTGCCGGGGCCGGCGCCCGACGTGATCAGGTGCCGGGCGAGACGGTTGACCCTCGCGTCCAGCTCGGCGAAGGTCAGCGGGTCCTCGCCCTCGGCGACCAGGGCGGTGGCGTCGGGGGTGGCGGCCGCCTGTCGTTCCAGCAGCTCGCCGACGCCGAGTTCCAGCGGCGGGTGTTCGGTGTTGTCGCCTGCGGCGAGGGCGCGGCTGCGCTCCCTGGCGAGGAGCATGTCCAGGCGGCCGAGAGTGACGGCCGGCGTCGCGGCGATCGCGGCGAGCACTCCGGCGACCCGCTCCACGACGGTAGCCGCCGCGGCGGGCCCGTCCTCGCCCGCGCGGCGTTCGAGCTGGAGGACGAGCTCCTCGCCGAGCAGCACGGTCAGCGCGAGGGGGTAGTGGGTGGAGTCGCGGAAACCGGTGCCGGTGACCGTGACGCCCGCCGCGTCGGCGGCGGCGGCGAGTTCGCCCTGACCGGCAGGCTGGTTCTCCACCACCAGCAGGGTGTCGAACAACTGCTCGGCCCCTACGGCGCGCTGGACGTCGGCGAGTCCGAGATGCTGGTGCGCGAGGAGTGCGCCCTGCTCCGCCTGCGTCCTCACCAGCATGTCGAGCAGCGACTCACGGGGCGTCCAGGTCACCCGTACCGGCAGGGTGTTGGCGAACAACCCCACCATGCCCTCGTGCCCCTCCAGTTCGGCGGGGCGGCCGGCGACCGTGCTGCCGAACACCACGTCGGCGCGGGCCGTGAGCTGGCCGAGGACCAGCGCCCAGGCTCCCTGCACCACGGAGGCCACGGTCAGCCCGGCGGCGCGGGCGCGCTGTTCCAGCTGCTCGGTGAGCGGGGCGGGCAGCCGCCTCTCCGCGACTTCGGGACGGTGCTCGGTGCCAGTCGCGCCGGGGGCGACGAGCGTGGGCTCCACGGGTCCGGCGAGGGCCTCACGCCAGGCGGCGAGGCCGGCGTCGCGGTCTCTCGCGCCCAGCAGACGCAGGTGCTCGCTGAACGGCACGGGCAGGGCGGGTTCCCTGGAGGGGTCGCCGCCTGCGACGTACAGGTGCAGCAGCTCGCGCAGCAGGACGGGCAGGGACCAGCCGTCCAGCAGCAGGTGGTGGTAGGTGAGGACCAGGCGGTGGTGCGTGGCGTCCAGGCTGACCAGACGCATCCGCAGCAGAGGGGGGACGGCCGGGTCGAACGGCGCGGTGCGGTCCTCGTCCGCGGCGTCGCGTGCCGCGTCCTCGCGCTCCCGCACGGGAAGTCCGGAGAGGTCGCTGTGCCGCCACGGGACGGGTACCTCAGGGGCGCAGAAGGCGACCGGCGCGCTGAGGCCCTCGTGGAGGAACGCGGCACGCAGGTTGGCGTGGCGGTCCAAGAGCCTGGCGAGTGCGGTGCGCATCCGGTCGGGGTCGAGCGTGCCCTCCACGTCCAGCGAGCTCTGCACCACGTAGGTGTCGGGTCCGTCCAGGAGGCCGAGGAACAGCAGGCCCTCCTGGAGCGGGGTCACGGGCAGGATCTCGCCCTCACCGCGCTCGGCGAGGAGCGCGACCGACTCGTCGTCCGGCAGCGGGCTGCGCAGCTCGGCGGGGGCGGCGGGCTCCTCGGCGGAGCCGCCTGCGGCGGCGACGAGGGCGAGCCGGGCGGGGGTGCGGTGCTCGAAGACGTCGCGCGCGCTCAGCACGATTCCCGCCTTGCGGGCCCGCCCGACCAGCCGCAGCGCCTTGATGCTGTCCCCGCCCAAGTCGGGAAAGCCGTCCTCGGCCGAGATGGAGTCGAGGCCGAGGACCTCGGCGAACAGTTCGCACAGCACCGTCTCGTCCCGCCCGACGGGGGCCCGTCCCGAGGCGCGGGTGAACTCGGGGACCGGCAGCGCGCGCCGGTCGATCTTTCCGCTGGGGGTGAGCGGGAACGCGTCCAGCACCACGACGGCCACGGGGACGGCGTAGCCGGGGAGGATGGTGGCCGCATGGCGTTCGACCTCGGCCGGGTCGGGCCGCCCGGCCGCCGGGGTGACATACCCGGCCAACTGTCCTTCGCCCTCCGCGCCGTGCACCACGGCCGCTGCCCTGCCGACTCCGGGGGCGCTCCTCAGCGCGGTCTCCACCTCCGCCAGGTCGACGCGGTTGCCGCGCAGCTTCACCTGGGAGTCGGTACGTCCCAGGTAGACGAGTCCGCCGTCCGGGCGTATCCGTACGCGGTCGCCGGTGCGGTACATACGGCTGCCGTCCGCACGGGCGACGAACCGCTCGGCGGTCAGGTCGGGGCGTCCCAGGTAGCCGCGGGCGAGGCCCTGGCCGGCCAGGTAGAGCTCTCCCGCCTCACCGGCGCGCACCGGCATGAGCAGGTCGTCGAGGACCAGGGCCGTGGTGTTGTGCAGGGGCGTTCCGAGGCTGACGTCGGAGCCCGCGCAGACGGCTGCCAGGCTGTCACCGGTCGCCTCGGACGAGCCGTAGAGGTTGAGCAGACGGGTGTCCGGCAGGAGTTCGGCCACGCGGACGGCGAGTTCTGCGGGCAGCGCCTCACCGCTGCTGACCAGCACCTCGCAGACGCGCAGCAGAGAGGCCCGGTCGCTGTCGAGGAGCGCCGACAGCAGGCTCGGTACGAGGCTCACCCGGCCGACGCGGTGCCGGTCGACCAGCTCGATGACTTCCTCGGCGGCCGACAGCGCGGTGTCGGAGGCGAGTACGAGCGGAGCGCCGTGCAGGAGGGCGCCGAACAGTTCCGTGGTGCCGTCGATGAAGCTCAGCGAGGTCTTGCCCAGTACGGGCCGGCCGGGCTGGAGGGGGTGAACGGCGGCGGCCCAGTCGACGCGGTTGAGCACGCCGCCGTGCAGGCCGACGACTCCCTTGGGCCGTCCGGTGGAGCCGGAGGTGTGGATGATGTAGGCGGACGAGTCCTCGGTGACGGTGGGGACTTCGGGTCCGGCCGGGTCGGCCGCGGAGGCGGCGGCCAGGGCGGTCAGCACGTCGGCGTCGTCGAGGACGACAACCTGGGCGGTGCCGGAAGGCAGGGCCGCGGCGAGCCGCGCGGTGGTGAGGACGAGGGACGGCCGGGCGTCGCCGAGCACGTACGCGGTCCGCTCGGCCGGGTAGGCGGGGTCGAGCGGAAGGTAGGCGGCTCCGGCCTTGAGGACGGCGAGTACGGCCGTCACCTGTTCCGGGGAGCGGGGCAGGTGGAGTCCGACCACGGACTCGGGGCCCGCGCCGAGGGCGCGGAGGTGGCGGGCCAGCCGGTTGGCCGCGGCGTTGAGTTCACCGGCGGTGAGGGAGTCGGATCCGCTGATGAGGGCGACCGCGTCGGGGGCGTCTGCGACCCGCTTCTCGAATGCCGAGGCGGGGGCGGCGGGGGGGGGCGGGGGCCCGGGGGGGGGGGGCCCCCCCCCCC
>NZ_JBHXFA010000226.1:0-8203 GCF_042724175.1 Streptomyces sp. NPDC127084 | reverse complement strand
ACCGGTACCTGGGGGGAAGCGGGGGGGCCGCCGTCGCGCGGTCGGGGGACGACGGCGACCACCGGATCCGACGATGTGGCCTGCGGATCCGACGGCTCGGGATTGGCGTCGGGAGCGGCGGCCGCAGGACCGGGGGCACTGGGGCCGGCCGCTGCGGCGGTCGCGAGGGGAGCTGCGGCGGCGGCCGTATCCGTGATTTCCGGAACGACCGTTTCTGCCGTAGCCACCGGCTCGGCTGATGCCGTTGTTTGTGCGGGTTCCCCTGGTTCAGGCGTTTCCCGTACTTCCAGCGATTCCGCTGTCTCCAGTGCTTCCACGACTTCTGCCCGCTCCGGCGTCTCGGGCATGTCCGCGGGCGTGCTGAAGGACGGCACGGCGACGGGCGTCCACGACGTGGCGTCCTGCGGTGCCGTGTCGCCGGGCTGCGGCTGCTCGGTGAACTCCGTGGGCTCATCGCGGGGGATGTCGAGATACTCGAGGCCGGTGGTCGGCGGCCCCGGCTGACGTACGGGGATGGGGTGCGGCGGCGTGTGCCCCGATGGGTTTCCGACCGCGCTGGCCGGTCCGCGGTCCGCGAGGGAGCGCACCACGCCACCGGTGGCGTCCGGCACCGGCGGGCCCATGTGCAGCGGACGGCGTCCCGGCGGCGGCGTGGGGGTGGACGACGTAGGCGGAATCCGTACGCCGCCGAGGTCGAGCGAGCCCGAGTCCCGTCCACCGGTTTCGTGCGCACCCGCCTCAGGAACCGACTGCTGGGGTACGGCCTGCTGCGGTGCGAGCGGCTCAGGGGCCGCGGGCCCCTGCTGCTCCGCGGCCGGGGCGGTGGCGCTCGGCTCTCCGGTGGCCTGTCGAGGCACTGCGGGCTGGGGCGCGGTGGCGTCGGTCGCCACCGAGGACTCCGGCGCTGTCCGCTGCGGCACGACCTGCTCGGCCGCGACGGACTCCGGGGCGACAACAGCCTCGGGTGCCACGGCCGGATGAGGCTGGGACGACACGGGCTCAGGCGCGACAGGAGCGACGACCGGTTCCTGTGCCTGGTGCACCGGCCCGGAGGGCACGCCCGCCTGCGGCGTCGCGTGCTGTACCGCCGCCCGTACGGCCGCCGCCGCGGCATCGGGAGCGACGGTCCGCGCCACTGCGGCCGGGACCTGCTGCGGCCCCGGGGGCGCGACCGGCGCCCCGGGGACGATGTGCCCGCCGACGGGTCCCGCCGGCTGGGCCTCACTCCAGGCGCCCTGGGCGCCCGGCATCAGCAGCAGGTCGTCGTCATCGGCGACGGATTCGGCTGAACCTTCGGAGGGATCGAGGAAGGTGTACGCGCCCGGAGCGGGGATGCCCGGCTGCTCCACCATGCCTGCGTTCTCCGGCAGCCCCTCGCCCGGGATCTGGCCGGTGTCGGTCATGCGTTCCCCTCGCCCATCGGTTGTGCTCCTTCAGACTTTCGCCCGGGGCGCCCGATCGCGGCACACAAGCACCCGTCATATCAAGAACGAGCGTGTGCGCCGCGCGGCACGAAAGCCCGCAGACACCAGCATTGTCCTGGCCATTCGCGTCCATGGCAGCAGGATCCGCCACGGTCGCCTGTGGACTGCGCCACGTTGCGCGTCCCCCCGGTCGCGCCGTACCACACCGGAACCCAAATCGGCCCCCTCTTGCGACCTTTGGCCGGGGTGCCCTGGGCACCCCGTGGTAGCGGGGGGACGAAGCCGGGAGGAGAGAAGTCGACGCCCCACCGGCTGCGGTACAGCGATCGGCCAGCCTACCGCGCTTGGACGTGCCGCCAGGGGTCGGGGGCGCGATCTGAGCGGTGCTCGGGCAATACCCCGGACGGCCGGAGTGTGTTGAGCGGGACCCGCCCGCCACGGGTCCGACGCATGGTGGACGAGGCCGCCTTGGGAAGGATGCGCGCACGGCGATGGCCGCCGGTCAGGGAGGGCGTCGCCGGGAGCCGCCGGACCTGCCGGACCGTCATCAGCGATCATGATCAATGATGCTGACGAGCCGGTGTGCTCCCTGCCGGGGACGCCCGGGCTCAGTCCCGGCGCGCCAGTTCTCCCGAGAGCAGGAAGACGACGGAGCGTTCCTGCTCGGACCAGTCGCCGGGATCCAGCTGAACGGACTGGAGCAGGGAGCACTCGACGCGGTACCCGCCGTCCGCGAGGGCGGCGCCGATGGCCTCGGCCTCGTCCCGGGTGGAGGCGTGGGTGGCGATGCGTTCGGGGCGGCGGTCGACGCAGGCGCTGACCACCGGCACTCCCCCGCCGCCGATACGGACCACGTCCGGTTCCGGGAGCCGCTCCAGTACGTGCGGCGCCCGGCCGTGCACGGTCTGGAGCTGGACGCCGTGTCGGCGGGCGGCGGCGGCTGTCCGGTCGCATGCGGCCGGGTCGGTGTCCACGGCGATCACCGCGGCGCCGAAGCGTGCCGCGTCGACGGCCAGGTCGCCGCTGCCGCAGCCGATGTCCCAGACGAGATCGCCGAGGCGCGGGCCGAGGCGGGCGAGCTGGGCGGCACGCAACTGCGGCGACCCGCCTTCCCCGGTGGGCGGTTCGCCGGGGTCGGGTGCCAGTGCCCAGCCGCGTACGACCGAGGGATAGCCGGGGTCGCGGCCCGCCACCCAGCCGCTCCTGGACGCGGCTGCGGCGCCGCCGATGACGATGACGACGTTCGGGTCGCGCCAGGTGTGGTCGGCGGCCTTGTCGGAGGTGAGCACGGTGACCCGCTCGCGCTGGGAGCCCAGCTCCTCGCAGATCACGAAGGTGCGGTGGACGCCCTCGAGCAGTAGCGCCAGCTCCGCCGGCCCGGCGCCCGGGGAGGTGAGAACGGCGACCTTGGGGTGCGCCCGGCAGACGTTGACGGCCCGGCGCAGGGTGCGGCTCTGGGCCACGACGACTTGCGCGTCGTCCCAGGGCATCCCGGCTCGGGCGAAGGCGGCGGCGACGGAAGAGACCGCGGGCACGACCTCGACCTCGAGACCGTGCTGGGGTGCCCGGAGGGCGCGTACGACGCCGAAGAATCCGGGGTCGCCGTCGGCCATGACGACGGGGCTGCCGCGGTGTCCCGCGATCCGGCGCGCGGCCAGGTCGACGCTGCCGAGCCGTATCCGTTCGGCGTTCGCCGGTACCTCGGGAAGCGCCAGGTGGTGAGCCGCTCCGGCGACGAGTGTGGCGGCGGACAGCGCGGATCTGGCAGCCGAGGTCAGGGGGGAACCGTCCCAGCCGATCACCGTGACCCGGTCGGCCATCGTCGTCTGTCTCCCGGTATTCGCCGAAGTCACCGCGGTCACAGCGGTCGCTGTGCTCGCCGCACCCGCTGTGTTCCCCGCGCCGCCGTACCGCCGCGGGTCGCGCGGGTCGCGCAGGTCGCGACCGTGAGCCTACCGGGTCTCAGCTCCAGTCGGCGAAGGAGGAATATCCGGCTTCGCCCAGCTCCTCAGGGACGCCTTCGAGGTCCTCGGGCAGCAGGCTCCAGACGATGAAGTCGGTGCGCAGGTCGGTCCAGCTCCCGTCTTCGGCGCGGGTGCGGGCTATACAGGCCCCACGCAGCACACCCTCGCTGATGCAGCCGATCCGCTGGGCGACCTGCTGGGATGCGGCGTTGTCGGCGGCAGTGCGGATCTCGACCCGTTCGAAGCCCTGGTCGCGGAAGAGCCAGCGGGCGGTGGCGAGTGCCGCTTCGGAGGCGTATCCCTCGCCACGGGCCCAGGGGGCGACGATGTAGGAGAGTTCGGTGGAGCGTACCCGCCAGTCGGTGTGGGCGAGCTGGATCACGCCGACCAGCCGCTGGGTGAGGAACTCGGTGATGGCCAGGTCCAGGCCGCGGCCCGCCGCGTGCTCGGTGGGTGCGTAGTCCCCGATCCAGCCGTAGGCCGCCGCCTCGGTGAAGGGCTGTGGCACCGGGGTCCAGGTGGCGACCTGTTCGTCGTTCATCATCTCGGCGAGGGCCGGGGCGTCAGCGGGTTCGAGCGCGCGCAGCACCAACCGCTCCGTGCTGATGGAGATGTCCGGGAAGGTGGTAGTCATGCGCAGCTCCATGCCGAGACCGTCGTAAAGGCCGTACGCGTAAAGGCCCAGCATGCAACATCGCCTGACGGATGCGCAGGGCCGGGGTGGATACGCCGGGGACACGCCGAAGGCCCCGCGCACCGGCCTTGCGGTTCTGGTGGGTGCGCGGGGCCTGCCGCTCCCGGCGGAGCGTCAAGTGCGTGCCGGCTGCCTCAAGTCGGCGGCGCGGTACATCATGCGGCGGGACCGAAGGCGGGGATGACCGAGCCCTTGTACGTGTCCTCGATGTACTTCTTCACCTCAGGGGAGTTGAGGAGCTTCGCCAGCTTCGCCACTCGCGGGTCCTTCTCGCTGCCTTCCTTGACGGCGAGGAAGTTGGCGTACGGGTTGCCCTCCGCCTTCTCCAGCGCGAGGGCGTCGGCGGCGGGCGCGAGGTCGGCCTCGATGGCGTAGTTGCCGTTGATGACGGCAGCGTCGACGTCGTTCAGGGCGCGGGGCAGCGTGGCGGCTTCCAGCTCCTTGAACTCCAGGCCCTTCTTGTCGGTGATGTCGGAGAGCTTGGCGTCGGTTCCAGCGCCCGGCTTGAGGGTGATCAGGCCGTTGTCGGCCAGCAGCTTGAGCGCGCGGCCCTCGTTGGTGGTGTCGTTGGGCACGGCGACGGTCTGTCCCGCCTTGATGTCCTTGAGGGACTTGATCTTGCCGGAGTAGAGGCCGAGCGGCTCCAGGTGCACGTTGACGACCGGGACGATGGTCGTCTTGTTCTTCTTGTTGAAGTCGTCCAGGTACGGCTTGTGCTGGAAGAAGTTGGCGTCGACCTGGCCCTGCTGGGTGGCGTTGTTCGGCAGGACGTAGTCGGTGAACTCCCTGACCTCCAGCGTGAGCCCCGCCTTCGCGGCCAGGTTCTCCTTGACGTACGCGAGGATGTCGGCGTGCGGGGTCGGCGACGCCGCCACGACGAGCGGCTCGTTCGCCGCTGCGGGCTTGTCGCCTGAACCGGATCCGGCGCCGGGGTCGGAGGCGGTGCCGCAAGCGGTGAGGCCGATGGCGAGCGCGGTGGTGGCGGCTGCGATGGCGGTGAGCTTGGTGTACTTGCGGTGATTACGCACGAAAAGTGCCTCGTTCTTTGGTAGTGCGGTGCTGACGCCCGGACAAGGAGTGCGGGCTCGCGGTGTGCGGGTTGAAGCGGAGGGGTGCTCAGGCGGTGCGGCCCCGGCGGGCCAGCAGCCGTACCGCTCCGTCGCCGATGAGCTGAACGGCCGTGACGATGGCGATCAGGATGGCGACGGTGATGAGCATGAAAGTGGTCTCGAACCGCTGGAAACCGTAGGTCACGGCCTTGGATCCGAGGCCTTCGCCGCCGACCGCGCCCGCCATCGCCGAGTAGCCGACGAGGACGATCACGGTGGTGGTGACGGCGGCGACGATCGAGGGCAGGGCCTGCGGGAGCAGCACCTTGCGGATGATCGTCGGTATGGAGCCGCCCATGGACTGGACCGCTTCGACCAGTCCGTGGTCGACCTCGCGGATCGCCGTTTCGACGAGCCGCGCGAAGAAGGGGATGGCGCCTACGGCGAGTGGCACGATCATGGCCGTAGGGCCGATGAAGGTGCCGACCACCGCGGTGGTGACCGGGATCAGCGCGATGAGCAGGATGATGAACGGCAGTGAGCGGCCGATGTTCACGATCACGCCGACGGTCTTGTTCACGGGGGTGTTCTGGAGCAGTCCGCCCTTGTCGGTGAGAACCAGCAGAACGCCGAGCGGCAGTCCGCCGATGACGGTGACGACCGTGGACCACAGCACCATATAGAGGGTGTCGATGGTGCCCTGGGTCAGCAGCGGCTGCATTTCCGGCCAGGTCACTGGGCCGTCTCCTTCACCAGTTCGGGGCGCGGCGCGGGGACGTCACCGGGGCTGCCGGGACCGCCCGGCTCGCCGGGCGCGGGATCGGGCTCGACGTGCTCGATCTGGAGGCCCTGTTCGCGCAGGAAGCCGACCGGCACGACGTTGTCCTCGTAGCGGCCCGGCAGTTCGATGCGCATCCGGCCGATCTGCCTCCCGGCCACGGTGTCCATCGCTGCGCCGAGGATCGAGATGTCGATGTTGTACGTACGCGAGAGCTGGGAGATCACCGGCTGGGTGGCGGTGTCGCCGTGGAAGGTGACATCGATGACCGTACGGTCGGGACCCGTGGCGTCGCCGGTCACCGGGAACAGCTCTCTCGCCAGCTCCGATCCCGGCGTGGCGAGCAACTCGCTCACCGTGCCGGACTCCACGACCCTGCCCCGCTCCATCAGCGCGGCCGAGTCGCAGACGGACTTCACGACGTCCATCTCGTGGGTGATGAGCAGAACGGTCAGTCCGAGCTGCCGGTTGAGGTCGCGCAGCAGCTGGAGGATGGAGCGGGTGGTCTCGGGGTCGAGGGCGCTGGTGGCCTCGTCGGAGAGCAGCACCTTCGGCTTCCCTGCCAGCGCCCGGGCGATGCCGACACGCTGCTTCTGACCGCCCGAGAGCTGGCCCGGGTAAGCCTTGGCCTTGTCGGCGAGCCCGACGAGGTCGAGTAGTTCGAGGGCGCGCCGGGAGCGCTCGGCGCCGGTGACACCGAGGATCTCCAGGGGGAGCTCGATGTTGTCCTTGACGCTCCGCGAGGACAGCAGGTTGAAGTGCTGGAAGACCATGCCGATACGGCTGCGGGCCTGGCGCAGTTCCTTGCCGGCGCGGCTGCCGCGTCCGGCGAGGGCCGTGAGGTCGGTGCCGTCCACGGTCACCGTGCCCGATGTGGGCCGCTCCAGCAGGTTGACGCAGCGGATGAGGGAGGACTTCCCGGCGCCGCTGCGGCCGATGACGCCGAAGACCTCGCCCTCCCGGACGTGCAGATCGACTCCGTCGAGCGCGGTGACGTCGCGGCCTCGCGACTGGTAGACCTTCGTGAGGCCCTTGGTGGTGATCACAGGATTTCCGTCACTGTCGAGCGCGCGGCGCGGTGGCGCGCCGGGCATGGGTGGTGTGCCGTCTTGGTGTGCCGATTCGGGGACGGGCAGACGCAGAGACACCGCACGGTCAGCCGGTGGGCGGTGCGTGCGCAGGGCGGGGGTCTCGCTTCGGGGCGCGAGACTCAGGAAGGGGCCCTCAGAAGGCGCACATTCGACACATACAGCGAGCACCGGGCGTCATGTTCGCCTCGGTCGCAAGGGTGCGGCTGCTCGTCGTGGTCATGCGGCCCAGTAAAGCAGACAAGCATCCGGACGCCTGTCGACTGTCCGCATTCCGGAACAATCCCGCTCGGAATGCGGACCACCTGGGCTTCGCCATGTCTACGCCAACAGGCCGTTGACCTGCTCTGATGCACGGAGGGCCGCCGACGGTACGCGCGTCCTGCCAGCGCTGCCGCCCTGGGGTTCTGTGGGCAGGACCACGGACGCCCGGCCGCTGGGCTCGTGGCCTCGGGGGCCGCGCACCGCCCGTTCAGCGGCCCGTAATACCCTCGGCTGCATGCTCGACGCCCTGACGGTCGCCCTCTCGGCGGCCGCCCTCGCTCTCGCCGCCTGGTGCGGCCATGCCGCGTACCGCAACCAGCCGACGAAGGACTGGCACTTCATCGGCATGGCCGTGGTGACGCTCCTGGCCCTGGTCCAGCTTGTCACGGGCATCGTGCGACTGGCCGGCGGCGAGCGGGCGGATCAGGGTTCGGTGATCTTCATCGCGTATCTGATCGGGGCCTTCGCGGCGGTTCCGGCGGCCGGACTCCTCTCGCTGAGCGAGCGGACCCGCTGGGGTTCGGTGACGGTCGCGGCGGGCGCGGTGGTACTCGCGGTGCTGGAAGTGCGGCTCTACGACATCTGGAAGGGCTGAGGATGACGGACTCCACGCACTCCACCGCGGGCACCGGATCCGAAACGAGCACCGGTTCCGGCACCGGAACCGCCGACGGCGCGGACAGCCCCGCAGAGCAGCGGCCCGCGGGCGCACGGACCCGGCTGGTAAGCGGACCCGGGTTGCTCGTGGTGTGGCTGTACGGCGTGATGTCGGTGGGCGCCGTGTCGCGCTCGGTCTACCAGATCGCCACCGAGTACGAGCACGCGCCGCTCGCCTACTCCCTGTCGGCGATGGCCGCCGTGGTGTACGCGTGGGTCACGGTCACCCTGGGTGTCGGGGTGTGGTCGGCGCGCCGGGGGGGTGGGGGGGTGTGTGTGGGGCTG
>NZ_JBHXFA010000225.1:0-8239 GCF_042724175.1 Streptomyces sp. NPDC127084 | reverse complement strand
CAAAAACCTCACTCCATCGAGTCAAGCCCCCTGGCCAGCACCAGAACACGATCTGCAACGGCGATGACTGCCGAACCTACGAGTTTTCCAACACGGAGCGAGTGATGACCAGGCGTTGGCTGGAGGTGCGGACCTGCCGGGGTGGCGACCGCGGCGGGGTCACGGTGTTCGTCGCCATCTGCGTCGTCGCGTTGATCGGCATCATCGGCGTCGCGGTGGACGGTGGGGGCAAGATGCGCGCCACCGAGCGCGCCGACCACATCGCCGGTGAAGCGGCCCGTGCCGCCGGACAGGCCATCGATCCAGGTAAGGCCGTTACCGGTCAAGGCATCGTCGTCGATGCTCAGAATGCGTCCGCGGCGGCGCAGGCCTATCTGCGCTCCGTCGGCGCGGCCGGCACGGTCAGCGTCGCCGGCAGCGGACGGTCCCTCACTGTCACCGTCACCACTTCGTACGACACGAAGTTCCTGTCTGTGGTCGGGATCGGGAGTCTCCCGGTGACCGGCCATGGCAAGGCGACGCTCCTGCACGGCGTCACCGCACCCGACGAAGGAAATTAGATGCGCACCAGCCACTCCCCCACCGCGGGCTCCACCGGTGCCCGTGCCCTGAAGGGTTTGGGCAGTCTGCTGGTTCTGGTCGGCGTGGTCGGCGGGTTGCCGCTGCTGCTGTCCTGGGCCACCCCGGTGATCTGGGAAGCCAGCCACCATTCCTTGGCGCACCTGCTCGAGCGGCAGGACACCGGTGCGGTGTTCCTGTTGCTGCTCGTCGCGGTGGGATGGATCGGTTGGGCCCAGTTCACATGGTGCGCTGCACGAGAGCTGGTCGCCCAACTGCGGGGCCGCACCTGGCAGCCGCCCCGGGGCCTGGGCGCCTCACAGCGTGCCGCTGCCGTGCTGATCGGCGGCATTCTGGTGCTGCTGCCCACCAGCTCCGCGCTTGCCTCCCCGGCCCAGGCGTCAACCGTCAGCACCACCCACGTGCCCGGCCCTGCCCACGTATCGCAGCAGACCGCGGCAGCAGATCAGACGGAACAGTCCGGCCCGGAGCCGGTCGCGTCCCCCACGCGCACGGTCGAGCCGGGGGAAAGCCTGTGGAGCATCGCCGAGAAGGACCTCGGGGACGGCGAGCAGTGGCGCACGATCGCCGCGCTGAACGAGGGCCACGTCATGCACGACGGCCAGACCTTCACCTCCACCAGTTTCCTGCAAACAGGCTGGGAGCTGCGGATGCCGACCGTCACAGGCCCCCCAGCCAGCCCGCCCGCGACGGGAACCGGCACACAGATGGGCGGGCAGGTATCTGCGGAAGCCGGGCAGGGCGAGCACGTCGTCACCGTCGAGTCGGGCGACTACCTGTCGAAAATCGCCGAAGAGGAACTCGGTGACGGCAACGACTGGCCGAAGCTCTTCGCCGCCAGCCACGGTAAGCCACAGCCGACCGGCCTCCCCGAGATCACCGACCCGGACGTGATCTACGCGGGACAGCAGATCACCGTGCCCACCAACGGCCCCGGTCAGCACGATGGCCCCTCCCCCGACCGGCAACCCGACGAGTCGAACAGCCAGCCCCCCAACCCTCCGGCCGCAGAGGTTCCGCAGGAAAGCCAGGGGAGCGACGCGTCCATCTCCCCCGACAGCCCCAGCGCACCCGCCAACGAGCCGTCAACGCCCAGCGACCCCACCAACAGCCCCACCGGGCAACCCAGCCACAGCCCGGCCGACAATGCTCCGCAGCCGACCACACCCCGCCCCGGCGCGAGCACCGCCGAACCGGCCGCCCGGTCGACAGCCCCCGCCGCCCCCACGACTGCCCCAGCGGCAGGGCCAGCGCAGGCCGCCAGCCCGCTGCAGCTGCGCACCGTGCTGGGCGCGGGAGCACTCCTGGCTGCCGCGGTCACCGGAGCCCTGGCGGTCCGGCGTACCCTCCAGCGCCGACGCCGCAAGCCCGGCGAGAAGATCGCCATCGCCCCCCAGACCTCCCCCGCCGAAGCACAACTCGCCGCAGTCGGCGAGCCGCACGGTGCCGCCCGCCTGGACGTCGCGCTGCGCACCCTCGCGCACCTGGCCGAACAGAACGGCACGGAGCTGCCCACGCTGCGGGCAGCCCGAATCGGGTCCCGCTCCGTGGCGGCCCTCCCGGAAGACCTCTCCCACCAGCCGATGCCGCCGTTCACGACCTGGCAGGCCGGATGGTGGCAACTGGCCGCCGACGCCGAACTCCTGAACGCCGACGACGCCCGCGACATCCGCGCGCCGTACCCCGGCCTCGTCACCGTGGGCAGCACGCCCGAAGGCGACCTCGTCCTCGCCAACCTCGCTCAGATCCCCGCCCTCCTGCTGGACGGCAACCCGGTGCACATCACCGAGGTGTGCACCTCGCTCGCCCTCGAACTGGGCATGAGCCCCTGGGCCCACGAGGTCGAAGTGGTCACCATCGGGTTCGGCGAAGACCTCCCGCAGCTGCTGCCGACCTCCCGCATCGCGCACATGAGACAACCGGCACATGCGCTAGGGGACTTGACCGAGCGGCTGCTGGAAGCCCACCAGATGCCCGAGACCGCGCACCAGCCCTCGCTGCTGCTCTGCGCTGCCGCCATGGACCCGGATGTGGCGTGGGAGTTCGCCGACGTGATCGACAAGGCGGGCCGTGTACCGGTCACGCTCATCGCGCCGGCCACCGCTGCCGCGGCGCACTTCCCCGAGGCGGACATCCTCAACGCCTCCCTGGATACGCCCCAGCCGTTCGACCACCTCGGCACCGACATCACGGTGCAGCGCCTGGAGCACGCCGCCTACCAGCAGATCACCGCAGCCCTCGCGTTGTCCGGGCAACCCGCTCAGGAACCCGAAGGGCCGTGGAAGGGCGTGCCTGACGAACTCGCCGTCAACACCGCGACCGAGCCGGATCCCGCAGAGCAGACCCCTGCCGCCGAAACGAACGCGCAGTGCGACACTCCGCCGGTGTCTGCCGCACCGGTCGGCCAGGACGAAGCGGTGTTCCCCGCCCTGCTGGCGGCCTCCGCCAGCCCGTCCTCCCTGCGACTCCTGCCCGGCCACCGCCACGGCGAGACCGACCCCTGCAGCGGCACCGAGGAACCCCGTCCGGCAACCCCCCAGAAGCCAGGGGCGGAGGATTCGGCGATCACGGCGAACGACAAGCCTCTGAGCTCTGCCGACCAGGCGCCCCATCACGCCGGAAGCGCCGACACGGACATGGCGGCGCGCGACCTGCACGCGCCGGAGATCCGGGTGCTGGGTCCGGTGGAGGTGGACCGGGTCGGAAGTACCGGCCATGGCCCACGTATCGCCCAGCTCGCCGCGCTCATGTTCTTCCGTCCTGGGCGGACCGCCGACGTCATGTGCGCCGACATGGACCCGATCACCCCCTGGTCAGTGGCCACTCTCAACGCCCGGTTGCAAGGACTCCGGCGCGCTCTCGGCAACGACGCCACCGGCAACGCCTATGTGCCTCGCCGTCGCAGCGGCGAGGACCCCTATCTCCTGGCCCCCACCGTGCGCTGCGACTGGACCAGATTCCTCCAGCTCGCCGAACAAGCCCTCCCGCAGGCCGCGGTCGGTCTGCCGGACCTGGAGAAGGCTCTGTCGCTCGTGCGGGGCCGCCCCTTCGGTACCCGGCCGCTGCCGTGGGCCGAGCCCTATCAGCAGGAGATGCTCACCCGGATCGTCGACGTCGCCCACACCGTGGCCGCCTACCGCACCGCATCTGGCCCGCACCACGATCTCAGCGCCGCACGGCGGGCCATAGCGACAGGGCTCGAGGCGGATGAGACCGCTGAGCTCTTGTACCGGGACTGGATGAAAATCGAATGGGTTGCCAGGAACCGATCCGGCCTTCACACGGCCATCTCGCGCCTCCAGCAGGTCAACCAGGCATTGGACTGCGACCTGGAGCTGGAGACCGAGCAACTGATCAGCGATCTACTGAGCGGCTCCGGATCGACGCTGCCCAAGGCATTCTGAGTGCGGCGCTCCCGCTTTCCCCTGGCGGGACGACCTGGTCCACGAACGCACTGCCCCCAGCGAAGCACCCACTCGACGTCGGCAGACAAGGCCGCCGCCCTGATGAAGGGGATCCGGCCGGTCACAGCCACCGACAACTGACGCCGTGAGCCCCTGACCTGCTGGCCGACCCGCGCAGACTGGGCTGGCAGGTCAAGGACGACGAAGCCGAGATGCGCGATGCCGTCGCCGCGCTCACCACGCTGACTACCCTGCCGGGCCTGGGCACCGTGCTGGCCGCCATCGGGGACATCAGTCGCTTCCCCACCAAGCACCACCGGCTACACCGGCAGCGCACTCCAAGGCGCCTCCAGCAGCAACAAAGTCCGCCACCGTCTCAACACCGGCGGCAACCGGCGCGCCGCACTCAGTCCTGCACACTATCGCCGTCTGCCAGATCCGCGACGGCAGGCGCGGGCAGAAACCACTACCTCCGCAAAATTGGCGAGGGGAAGGCCTTCGGAGGCCCGCAAGGCTCTCAAGCGACCCTCTTGACCCACGCAGGGCGCTATATGGGTCATGTTCCGCCCGGCCGGAGCCGTGAGAACAGGACTCGGCGGTCGGACAGAACAGTTGGAAGACAGCCCAGCAGGGCGTGAGTCAGTGCCCGGACCACTACCACCGGAACCTGAGTATCAGCATCAATGTCAGTGCCGGGTGCCACCCTGAACGCATGACATGCACGGCATCACGTGACCTGAGCATTGAAGAAGTGGACCAGCTCGCAGCTACAACAGCTGGCGAGGCGTTCCTCGATTCCGGGGGATACTTCAGATGTGACCTGGCTGCTGGCCATCTCGGTCGACATGTTGCTCTCGTCGACTTCCTCGCCTTGGACGAAGACCCCCCGTTCACTGCTCCATGGCTATGGTGGGACGAAGCACAGCACGAGGTGACCTTCGGTGCGTCCTGCGCCCGCTGCCCGCTACCCGAGGGCCACTCCGCTGGCTCTGGCTGCTCAGCTCCCTACGCCCATACCTGTACGAGTACGGTCAGCATTACCCATGAGGAGGCCGAAACTCTCGAGAACCTTCCCCACGGCGCGCACCAAGTCGAGAAGACTCTCCAGTGCCAATACCTGCCCGGCCACTCGGGAGACCACGTCACCCTCGGCCAGAGCCAGGACTACGATTCCCACGCGAGCACAGCGTGGTGGATCGTCTGGCCTTCGACCAGAGAAGCCGGCCACGAGATCAAGGTCATGACGGAATGCCCCGCGACCAACGGTGACGGCCTGTGTATGCACCCTGCAGACCACCCTGGGGACCACTGGTTCTAGCCTGAAGGCTAACCGACTGAGTCGGACATTCACCGCAGTAGGTGGCGACTTGTCGAGCATCTCGTCCGCCGCCTTCGCCACGCGAACGATTCGGGGTTTCCGTTCCAGTCAGCGAGCCAGGTGCACATGGCGTCGTTGAGTGCCTGATTGGAATCCTGGCCGCCCGTGGATGGCTCGCGGGATTGTGGGGGGCATGCTTGTGTGCGGTTGAAGCTCAGCAAGGGCGATCGACAGGACCCGTTGGCGCGGCCGGGTGTTGATTGCCACTCAGGATGAGCATGACGGGGGTAGGACGGTGCCATTCCGGTTGAGCATGATGGGCTGATCGTTGCAGGTGGGTTGATCTCCGGGGTGCCGAGGGGCACGGTGACCATGTCTTGATCGGGAAACGGCCCTCCCGTTGTCGTTGGTCGCGAAGCCGGGAGGGCCGTTCGGGTGCGCCCGGAGGCGCTTTGATCACGGTAGAGGCGGATGCCGGTGATGTCGAACGGCGGCTTGTGGCAGGCGAGTTTGAGTGTCCAGAGTGTGGCGGGCTGCTGACGCCGTGGGGGTGGGCCCGGCTGCGGGGGCTGCGCGGGGCGGGTGATGTTCGTCTGGACGTACGGCCGCGCCGCTCCCGGTGCTCGGTCTGCGGGCTGACACATGTGTTGCTGCCGGTCAGCGGCTTGTCGCGGCGGGCGGATGCGGTCGAGGTGATCGGGGCCGCCCTGGAGATGAAGGCGTCCGGTGCAGGGCACCGCCGGATCGCGGACCGGCTGGGGCGGCCGCGGTCGACGGTGCGGGGGTGGCTGCGCCGGTTCTCTGCCCGGGCCGGGGCGGTGGCCGGGTTGTTCACCTCCCATCTGGTCGCGCTCGCCGACGATCCCTTGGTGGTGCTGCCGGCGCCCGCGGCCTCGGTGTTCGCCGACGCGGTCGCCGCGGTCATCGCCGCCGCGATGGCGGTGCGACGTCGGTTCCCTGTGGTCATCGCGCCGGTTTGGTGGGTGGCCTCGGCGGTCAGCCGGGGCTTGCTGCTGGCGCCTTCCTGGCCGCTGCCGACCATCTGAAGTCGATCAACACGAGTTGGCCCTGACGGGCTGTGGTGGTGCGGGCCGATGATCGCTCGTTGACATGCCCCGCAGCCTTTCGGAGGTCACCTTTATGGCTCTGGTCGACGAGGAGGAACGCCGGCGGGCCGAGCGGGCCCACCAGGTCGCGCTGTTCCGCTACCAGTTGATCCGCGAGGCGGCCGACCCTGCCCTGAGCCCGTCCCAGCGCGGGGCGATGGTCCGCGAGCTGGCCGCGCGGACGCATACGGACCCGTTCGGTCGGCAGATCACTGTCGGCTGCGGCACTCTGGACCGGTGGCTGCGCAATTGGCGCGAGGGCGGCTTCGACGCCCTGCTGCCGCCGACCAGGCAGGTCACACCGCGAACTCCGGAAGAGGTTCTGGACCTGGCCGCGGCCTTGAAGCGGGAGAACCCGCAGCGCACGACCGCTCAGGTGGTACGCATCCTGACCCAGCATCTGGGCTGGGGCCCGTCCTATCGCACCGTCCACCGCCATCTGGGGCGTCTGGACCTACTGGCTCGTCCGGACGGGCAGTCCCCGCCCGCCTTCGGCCGGTTCGAGGCCGACCGCCCCAATGAACTCTGGGTCGGGGACGCCTTGCACGGCCCGAAAATCGCAGGTCGCAAGACGTATCTCTTCGCTTTCGTGGACGATCATTCGCGGGCGGTGGTCGGACATCGCTGGGGCGGTGCCGAGGACAGCGTCCGCCTCGCCGCTGCCCTCCGCCCGGCCCTCGCCGCCCGTGGGGTCCCGGAAGGCGTCTACGTCGACAACGGCTCCGCCTTCGTGGACAAAGCCCTGCTCAGAGCCTGCGCGAGGCTCGGCGTCAAGCTGATCCACTCCACCCCCGGCCGCCCCGAAGGACGCGGGAAGATCGAGCGGCTGTTTCGAACAGTGCGGGACCAGTTCCTCGTCGAGGTGAACGCGGACGACATCACCGACCTGGCGACGCTGAATCGCCTGTTCACCGCGTGGGTGGAGGGCGTCTATCACCGGGCGGTGCACTCCGAGACCGGGCAGGCGCCACTCGAGCGGTGGCTGGCCGGCTCCCCGTTCCCGCAGCCCACCCCGGCCCAGCTGCGGGAGGCTTTCCGCTGGTCGGAGCACCGCACCGTCGCCAAGACCGCGACCGTCTCGCTGCACTCCAACACCTACAACGTCGACGCGGCACTGATCGGCCGCAAAGTCGAGCTGGTCTTCGACCCCTTCGACATGACCGAGATCGAAGTCCGCTTCAACAACCGGCCGTTCGGCCTCGCCGTCCCGCACAAGGTCACCCGTCACGCGCATCCCAAGGCCAAGCCGGAGATCCCAGAGGCGCCGCCGGCCCTGCCCACCGGCATCGACTACCTCCGCCTGATCGACACCGCCCGCACGAACGAGCTCGGACAGAAGATCAACTACACCGCCCTGATGCCCGACCAGACCGGCGAGGGCCGGTGACCGGCATCGGCGGCAACCCGGTCCAAGAACGCATCTGGGACCTGGAGGACGCCGAGACCGCCGCTCGCCGGCTGCGGGACAGGGCCCTTGACCTGGCCCTTCGCCAGACCACCGGCCGAGACGGCCGGCCGCTGCCCGCACTGGCGAAGCGGGCGGTCTTCCTCGCCCTGGCCCTGCACCACCGCGCCGGACAGGCAGCCCGCGAGCTCGAAGACTTCATCGACCACCTGGAAGAAGGACCACGTTGATCGACAAGATCCAGGGCTACTACGGGTTCACGGCCATGCCGTTCGGCAAGGACCTGGCCCCGGGGATGCTGCACCGCCATTCCTCGCACGCCCAGGCCGCGGCCCGCATCACCTGGTGCATCGGCGAACGCTGCCTCGGCGTGATCACCGGCGAGGTCGGCGCGGGGAAGACCGTCGCCGTCCGCGCGGCCCTCGAC
>NZ_JBHXFA010000224.1:0-8326 GCF_042724175.1 Streptomyces sp. NPDC127084 | reverse complement strand
CCTGTGCTCGGGGCGGTTTTTGTCTGTCGGGCGGGGGGGGGGGGGCGCGGGGGGTGGGTCGGCGCGGTGGGGCGTGGGGGGGGGCGGAGTCCAGGACGAAGGCAGCCAGCTTGTCGCGCTCGCGCTGGCGAACGCCTCGCTCGACGGCCCCGACCAGCGCTGGCTGGACGGCTGCGCCGGCCCCGGGGGCAAGGCGGCCCTCTTGGGCGCCCTGGCCGCCGAGCGCGGTGCGGCGCTGCTGGCCGCCGAGAAGCAGCCGCACCGCGCCCGCCTCGTGGAGCGCGCCCTGACCGGCAATCCCGGCTCTTACCAGGTCATCGCCGCCGACGGAACCCGCCCGCCGTGGCGCGCCGGAGCCTTCGACCGGGTCCTGGTCGATGTGCCCTGCTCGGGCCTCGGCGCCCTGCGCCGCCGCCCCGAGGCCCGCTGGCGCCGCCGCCCCGAGGACTTCGAGGGCTTCGCCCCGCTCCAGCGCGCGCTGCTGCGAGAGGCGCTGCGCGCGGTGCGGGTCGGCGGGGTGGTGGGCTATGCGACCTGCTCGCCGCATCTCGCCGAGACCCGGGTGGTCGTCGAGGACGTACTGAAGGGCCGGGGCGGTCCGGCGGCCGAGGCCGAGTGGATCGATGCCCGCCCGCTGATGTCCGGGGTCCCGGCTCTCGGTGACGGCCCCGACGTCCAGCTCTGGCCGCATCTGCACGGAACGGACGCGATGTATCTGGCCCTGCTCCGGCGTACGGCGTAGGGGGCAGCGCCCCTCCACGACGGCACAGCGGGCGACCTCTGCCCGGCGCCCCGGGCGCGGGTGCCGGACGAGCCGTACCGCGGTCCCGGGTCGGTTTCGCCGTCGTGCCGGGACGGCCTTGCCGCGGTAGGGGAAGCGTCGCCCGGGGTGCGTGGAGCGCCGCACTCCGGTAGCGGGACGGCCGCGCGGTCGGAACCGGTCGGGTACCGGGGGAGTGGCAGCGCCTGGAGGCATGGCAGTCTTGGCACATGGCCCAGATCTTTCCCAGCATCCTCTCCGCCGACTTCGCCCGCCTGGCCGAGGAGGCCAAGGCGGTCGAAGGCGCCGAATGGCTCCATGTCGATGTCATGGACAACCACTTCGTGCCCAATCTGACGCTGGGTGTTCCGGTGGTCGAGTCGCTCAGCCGCGCCACCGACACCCCGCTCGACTGCCATCTGATGATCGAGGACCCGGACCGCTGGGCGCCGCAGTACGTCGAGGCCGGCGCCGGGTCCGTCACCTTCCATGTGGAGGCCGCGGCGGCGCCGGTGCGGCTGGCGCGGGAGATCCGGGCGAAGGGCGCGCGCGCCTCGATGGCGCTCAGGCCCGCCACGCCCATCGAGCCGTACGAGGACCTGCTGCCCGAGCTCGACATGCTGCTGATCATGACCGTGGAGCCCGGCTTCGGCGGTCAGGCGTTCCTGGACATCATGCTCCCGAAGATCCGCCGTACCCGGGAGCTGGTCAACAAGCACGGACTCGACCTGTGGCTCCAGGTCGACGGAGGTGTCTCGGAGTCCACCATCGAGCAGTGCGCCGAAGCCGGCGCGGATGTTTTCGTGGCCGGATCGGCGGTCTACGGGGCCGAGGACCCGGCGCAGGCGGTACGCGCACTGCGTGACAAGGCGTCGCGGACCATCGCGGCGGCCCCCTGGGCATGCGACCACTGAGCCACGGTTACGTGAACGGGGCCCGACTGGGCTGATCGACAACCTCCGGATCTGACAGGATGACGGTTCCGGAGTGTGAACAGCAGTGAGGAGAGCGCGGTGTCTGCAATGTCGGCGGGACGGCCAGCCCTGCGGATGGGACCCGCGGAGCTGGTGCAGGCGGCGGCCATGGCCCGTCGCTTCTACCTCGAGGGCAAGTCCAAGATCCAGATCGCGGAGGAGTTCGGCGTCAGCCGCTTCAAGGTCGCCCGGGTCCTGGAGACCGCTCTCGAACGCGATCTGGTGCGGATCGAGATCCGCGTGCCCGCCGAGTTGGACGCGGAGCGCTCCGACGCGCTGCGTGCCCGGTTCGGTCTGCGGCACGCGGTGGTCGTGGAGTCCCCGGCGGAGGGCGAGGACGAGTCCCCCGACCCCGAGAACCTGGGCGAGGTCGCCGCGGACCTCCTCGGCGAGCTCGTCACCGAGGGCGATGTGCTCGGACTCGCCTGGGGGCGCTCCACCATCCACATGGCGGCTGCGCTGGACCGGCTCCCGCCGTGCACCGTCGTCCAACTGACCGGCGTCTACGATGCCGGGACCGCCGAGCGCGGCTCGGTGGAGGCGGTGCGGCGGGCCGCCCAGGTCTCCGGCGGTGAGGCGCACCCGATCTACGCGCCGATGCTGCTGCCCGACCCGGCCACCGCGGCGGCTCTGCGCAACCAGACCGGTATCGCGCGCGCCTTCGAGTACTTCGACAAGGTGACCGTCGCCTGTGTCTCCATCGGGTCCTGGGAGCCGGGTATCTCGACCGTCCACGACATGCTGTCGGACGAGGAGCGTGCCCACTACGCCTCACTCGGCGTGGCGGCGGAGATGTCCGCCCATCTCTTCGACGCCGACGGTCGCAGGGTCGGCCGGGACCTCGGCGAGCGCTGCATCACGGTCGAGGCGGACCGGCTGCGCCGTATCCCCGAGGTCATCGCGATCGCGGGCGGTCAGCGCAAGGCGGCTGCGATCGGCGCGGTGCTGCGGTCGGGCCTTGTCACCAGCCTGGTGACGGACACGGCCGCCGCGGACTTCCTGCTCACCGAGTCTCAGCCCGGTCCCCGTCCGGCCCTGGAACGGGCCGACCCGGACAGCTGACGGGGCGGCCCGCGGTACGGTCGCGGCCCGTCGTGGCGGTCATGGCCCTGGGGCCGGGTCCGGACCGGGATCTCCCGGGGCCGAGGTGGCGGAGCCGTGGCTGGCCGAACTCACCATCGAGAACGCCGTCCCGGAAGGCCCCCATCCATCCGCGGTGAACCGCAGACAGGGCAGATCCTTCCGCTTCGAGTCGCGATCACCTCAGAACCAGGGAAACGGGGTCTCGTGTTCGGCGTGATTCGGGCTCGCCCCCGACTCTCCTCAAGCCGAGCCACCGACCCGGATCGGGCTCACTCGCCCAGGCCGTAGAGCCGCTGCGCGTTCTCCGCGGCCAGCAGCCGCGTCACACGGTCGGCGTCCTCGCCCGACCAGGCGCCGGAGCCGGTCCAGTCGCCGAGCAGCCGCTCGACGGCCTCCTCGAAGACGCGCGCGCCGACCACGTACAGCTCTGGCAGCCCGTGGGCGTCGCTGGAGTAGAGGAGCTTGCCGAACGGCGTGAGCTCCAGCGCCTCCGCGAGGACCGCCTCCGCGCGTGCCCCGGTGTGGGCGAGCGCCAGCCCCACGTCCGCGTACACATGCGGGAACACATTGGCCAGATAGGCCGCGTGGCGGTGGTACGGGTAGCCGTGCAGCAGTACGAGCGGACAGCCGTGCGGGGCGACGGCCCGGATGAAGTCCGTGAGCAGCAGCGGGTCGCAGCGGTCGAGCCGGAGATCAGGGTCGCCGAAGCCGGTGTGCAGTTGGAGCGGCAGACCGGTGCGCACCGCCGACCAGAGCAGATGCCGCAGCAGCACCGGGTCGGTGAGGCGGCCGCCCGGTCCGCGCGTGTCCAGCCAGCGCACCGCGGCGGCGCGGACTTCCGCGTCAGCGGGTGGATCGGGGTCGAGCCCGAGTCCGTACCGGTAGGCGGCGATCGACTTGAATCCGGCGGCGGTGCGGGCGGAGGCCGTGACGGCGTGCCCGAAGACCTCGAGGAAGGCGTCGGGATGGTTGTGGCCGGCGTCCGCCGTCCGCTCGGCCAGTGTCTCGAGGCGTACGATCGCCCGTGCCTCGCCGCCGCCGAGCACCGCGAGCTCCGTGGGGCCTGTGAGATCGCCCGGCAGACCGGTGTCCACGAGATACGTGCCCGTGCCGCTGGCGCGCAGCAGCCTGCGGGTGGCTTCCTCGTGTCCCAGTTCGCGGCGCCGTTCCAGATAGCGGCCGGCGGGGCAGTGCGGCTCCAGATCGAGCAGCGGCGGGCACCAGCGGCGCACCGCGAACCCCAGCTGCGTGTCGAAGAAGCTCGTACCGGGCGCCGCCGGGGCGTCGGACTCGGTGAGATACGAGACGAAGCAGTCCGCGTCCGGATCCCGGCGCAGCACCCCGTGGCAGTGGTGGTCGACCAGCGGGGGCAGCTCCCCCACACTGCCCGGCGGCATTCAGTACCGTCCGCGGGTCGCGTCGGCGATCTCCTGCGGGGACTGCCCCTCGAATAGTTCGATCTCGGCCCGGCGTACGGCCGCGACCGCGTCGAACAGGAGCTCGCCGAGTGCCTCCCGCAGTACGCCGGAACGCTCGAATCGCTCCAGAGCCTCAGAAAGCGAAGTCGGCAGCCGTGCTGGGGACGGGGACGAGGACGGATCGTCACCCGAAGATCCGTCGCGGGCGGCCGGATCGCCCTGGACAGGAGCCGGGAGCACCGCCCGGGCGTCGAGCCCGGCGAGGCCGGCCGCGATCACGCAGCCCACCACCAGATAGGGGTTGGCTGCCGCGTCGAAGCATTTGACCTCCGCGTTCGCCCCGTCCGGGTCGTCCGGCGCGCCGGTGATGAAACGCAGGGCGGCCTCGCGGTTCTCCAGACCCCAGCACTGGAAGACACCCGCCCAGCGCGACGGTTCGAGCCGCAGGTAGCTCGCGGGGGAAGGTGCCCCGATCGCGAGCAGAGCGGGCAGCGCGTCCAGGACGCCCGCCAGGAACGCCTCGCTGTCCGCGGTCATACCGAACGGGCCGCCGCCGTCCCGGCAGAGATTCCTGCCGTCACGCCACAGGCTGAGGTGGAGATGGCCGCCGTTGCCGACGCCGCCCACCACGACCGCGGGGCCGAACAGCGGTGTGAGCCCGTGCTTCAGCGAGACGGACCGCACGGTCTCGCGCACCAGTACCGCGAGATCCGCGGCGCCCACCGGGTCGGACGGCGCCACCGACACCTCGAACTGCCCTGCCGTGTACTCAGGATGGAGCTGGAGCACCTCGACGCCCTGGGCGGTCAGCGCACACATCACATCGGCCAGATATCCGGTGAGTTCGGCTACCCGGGCCATGCCGTAGGCGGGCCCGCTACACCCGGGCGTCCCGTCCTGCCGTTGCACGATCCACTCGGTCTCGAAGCCCATCCGGAACTCGATCCCGCGCCTCGCCGCGAGCGCGGCCATCCGCCGGGCGAACAGGCGCTGGCAGCCGGGGTAGGGCAGTCCTCGCTGGTCCAGGCGGTCGACCGGGGCCCATGCCCAGCCCGGCTGTCCCGCCAGCGTGGTGAGCCGCCCGAGATCGGGGACCAGCCTGAGGTCTCCGTCCGGGCCGCCGACCCAGCGGCTCGTCGTCATCGAGTCGTCCACGAGATAGACGTCGAAGACGGGCGACATGCCGACGCCCCGTTCGGCCACCTGCGCCAGCCGGGCGACGGGGATGGTCTTGACACGGGTCAGCCCTGCGTTGTCGACCCAGGTCAGGGCGATGCCGTGGACGTCCTGACCGGTCAGCCGGGTGGTCGCCGCCCGGGCGTCCCAGCGGATACGGCGCAGGGCCTCCTCAGGATCGGTGCCGCGCGTCGAGGCCAGCTGGTCGAGCGCGCGCTCCCAGGAGAGAGCGGCGCTGTCCGCCGGGCCATCCGGAGCCCGGTCCCTGGAGCCGTCGGAGCCGTCGGAGATGTCGGAGTCGTCGATGGGCTGCACGGGAACTCCCTACCCACGCCGACCCGCCTTCATCACCTGCGGTGGCGGACCACCGGGACCGCGCGCCGTCACCGGTTGTCACCGGCGCGGCCGGCGCGGTCTACTACTTCCGGCGCGGTCTACTACATCGAGTACACCCGAGATCACTGGCGGACCTGGCGGAAGGTGCCCGATGAGCAACCCCCGGAATGGACGCGGCGGGCCTCTCGCGGCGCTGTTCGACGCCGCGGCCGGACGGAACGTCACCGTGCTCGACCTCCACGGGGTCACGGACAAGGCCGCCTTCATGGAACGCTGCGCGGGCGATCTGGAGCTGCCCGCCTGGTTCGGCCGGAACTGGGACGCGCTCGCCGACTGCCTCACCGACCTCCCCGGAGACGAGGGCACCCTGGTGCTCGTCCGCCGCTGGCAGGAGTACGCCGAGGCCCGGCCGGGCGAATGGGAGACCGCCCAGGAGGTCTTCGGACAGGCGGTGGACACGATGCCCCGGCGGCTCGCGGTGCTGGTCGCCATGGGCGAGGTGGACTGAGGACACGACCTGGGGCCACCGCGTCTGACGAGGTCGTACTGGCCGCTTCGATTCCCGTTCGGGTAACCTTTCGACGTAAGGCAGGTCCCCACTCCTGCCCGGCGCACGAAGCCCCCGTACCTCTTTGGAGGAATATCCGAACGCGGGGGCGCTTTGCTGTGTCCTTGTCGGAGTGACCTGCGACGTTTCGCGTGAAAATGTGAGACTTATGCGCTTCCTTGAGCCCGGCACCGGACGGCCTGTGACCTCGTCTCCGGTCCCCTACGACCTGACCTACGACGATGTCTTCATGGTGCCGAGCCGGTCGGCTGTGGGCTCCCGCCAGGCCGTCGACCTGTCGTCCCCGGACGGCACCGGCACCACCATCCCGCTGGTCGTGGCGAATATGACCGCGATCGCCGGCCGCCGGATGGCCGAGACGGTGGCCCGCCGCGGCGGCCTGGTCGTCATCCCGCAGGACATCCCGATAGAGGTCGTCACCGAGGTCATCTCCTGGGTGAAGACGCGCCACCTGGTGCTCGACACGCCGATCGTGCTCACCCCTCACCAGACCGTCGCCGACGCCCTCTCCCTGCTGCCGAAGCGGGCCCATGGCGCGGGCGTCGTGCTGGACGAGCAGGACCGCCCGGTCGGCATCGTCACCGAGCACGACCTGTCCGGCGTGGACCGCTTCACCCAGCTTTCCGAGGTCATGTCCAAGGACCTGCTGCTCATCAACGCGGACATGGACCCGCGCGAGGCGTTCACCACCCTGGACAACGCCAACCGCAAGATCGCCCCGGCGGTCGACGAGGACGGCAGGCTCGTCGGTGTGCTGACGCGCAAGGGTGCCCTGCGCGCCACGCTGTACAGTCCGGCCACCGACGCCCAGGGCAGGCTGCGTATCGCAGCCGCCGTCGGCATCAACGGTGATGTGGCGGGCAAGGCCAAGCAGCTCCTGGACGCCGGTGTGGACACGCTTGTCGTGGACACCGCGCACGGCCACCAGGAGTCGATGATCTCCGCGATCCAGGCGGTCCGCGGTCTCGACCCGCACGTCCCGATCGTCGCCGGCAACATCGTGGCCGCCGAGGGTGTCCGGGACCTCATCGAGGCCGGCGCTGACATCATCAAGGTCGGTGTGGGCCCCGGTGCCATGTGCACCACCCGGATGATGACCGGTGTGGGACGCCCGCAGTTCTCCGCGGTGCTGGAGTGCGCCGCCGAGGCCAGGAAGTACGGCAAGCACGTATGGGCCGACGGTGGTATCCGCCACCCGCGCGATGTCGCGATGGCGCTGGCCGCCGGCGCCTCCAACGTGATGATCGGGAGCTGGTTCGCGGGCACCTACGAGTCCCCCGGAGACCTCCAGCAGAGCGCCGACGGCCGGCTCTACAAGGAGTCCTTCGGTATGGCCTCCGCACGTGCGGTCCGCAATCGCACCAGCGAGGAGTCCGCCTACGACCGGGCTCGCAAGGCGCTCTTCGAGGAAGGCATCTCCACCTCGCGGATGTTCCTGGACCCGGCCCGCCCGGGCGTCGAGGACCTGATCGACTCGGTGATCGCGGGCGTCCGCTCGTCCTGCACCTACGCGGGTGCCGGGTCGCTGGAGGAGTTCGCCGAGCGGGCCGTCGTGGGCATCCAGAGCGCCGCGGGCTACGCCGAGGGCAAGCCGCTGCACGCCAGCTGGAGCTAGTGCCGCGTCAGGCAACGTTCGCCCCGTCGCGACGCCCGGCACGGCACCTCGCTGCGTTGTCGAATCACCCGAGTAGATCCAGTACGAGGGCGATCTCCCCCTGCCTTCGGCGGGGGGACCCCCACCGCCTTGCGGTATACCGCACCGGACGCCGCGAGCTTCCCGGCAAACCTGTCCGTTCACAGCACCAGGGGTTCTGGAACCAGCGCCGTCCGCCCGAAGAGGGGGGCTCGCGGCGTCTCGGCGTCTGGTGCCTGAGGCCTTCCCAGGCCCTCGCGGCCCAGAGCCAGAGCCACCGCTGAAGCCGGTGCGGTACGAGCTCACCCGCGTGTATCGGTGACGGCCCCACGGGGACTCCCCGGGGGGGGGGCCCCGGACGCGCGCTGGGGCGGGGGC
>NZ_JBHXFA010000223.1:0-8326 GCF_042724175.1 Streptomyces sp. NPDC127084 | reverse complement strand
GGTGGGGACCCAGGCGGGTCTGAAAACGGGGGCGCGCACGGGGGCTGAAACTGACGGCGTCTCACGACGGGTGCGGGGTATGCGCCCTGTTGTCGGGGGCGGTACGGGCCGCGCGCACAGAACCTGCGCCACCTCCTGCCGCGTCCCGCCCCCGGCCCCTGGCGGAAACGGTGGTCGTCACGGATGGCGAGTTCCTCGGCCAACACGAGCGCGAGGAAGTCGAGGTATCCCATCCAAGACCGATTCCCACGACTTGGCGCCGCCGTCGCGCCTAGTGACTGCCTCCCCGAATGAAGCCGCTCAGGCCACCAACCAGCCGATGGAAACAGGAAGTTAGCGGAGCGAGCCGTCCTATGATCCGTCTGTACGCAGCCGATCGGATGACTCGAAGGGGGAATGATGCTGACGGAGGCTCTGGCGGCGTTGGCCGCAGCCGGAGGTGCGGCGGTGGTGCAGGCCGCTGCCACCGATGCGTGGAACGGGATGAGGGCGCGGGTCGCCGAATGGTTCGGCCGCTCGGACGAGTCGCGGGTGCCTGGCGAGCTCGAACTCCTCGACGAGACCGCACGGTCGCTCGAGCAGGCAGTGCCCGACCAACTCACCGAGGTCGCCGCGTACCACGAGGCCCTCTGGAGGGCCCGATTCGAGGCCGCGCTGGGGGCAGTGCAGGACGCTGCCCAGCGCGAGCGGGCGGCGGAAGAGCTGAGGGCGCTGCTGGCCGGCACCCCGTCCGGCAACGTCAACACCTCCAGCGGCGACGGCAGCCTGTCCGTGGGCGGTGACGTCGAGATCCGCAGCATGCCGGGCTCGATCGCCGCCGGGGTGATCAACGGAGGCGCCGTGATCAACTCCCCTACCCAGCCGGAGCGGACACAGGGCTGAACCGCTCCGGGACCACCGGCCCCTTCACCATCAACGCCACCACGGTCCACGGTGGCATCCACCTCACACCCGACCCGCCCAGGCCCACCCGGCCGACCATGGTCCTGGGTGTCACCCCGGACGGGGCCCCCGCGTTCGCGATGTCCTACGAGATATCAGGACAGGTGGAGAACACAGAGATCCGCCCGGCCGACGACTACCTGGGCCGCCTGCGAGCGGGCAGACTGCTGGAAGGCCGCCCCGGGTTCCACCGGTGGCCAGTCCTGGATGTCAAGGTGGTCAACAACACCGCGGAAGCGGTGCTGCTCCACGAGGCGGTCCTGCAGGTCAGGTCCTCCAAGCCGGACCTGCGAGCTGTACCGATCCTCCTCTATAAAGACTTGAACATCTTTCTCCGGAACGATGGTTGGGGACAGATGGAGGACTGCACCCTCACCTTCTCGCTCTTCGCCACCCCGGGAACGACGGCCCGGCGGTTCGGTGGTCCGTTCGTGCTGCGCTCCACCGATCTCGTCGAGGGCAGGGGGCGGGCAGGGCGACGCCGCGCGCATTGGCCGGTGGCTGACGCGCTACGGTCCTGCGGCGCCGACCCGGCGGCAGTCAGCAGTCTGGCTGGCCCGGCGCGGCATTCGGCCCGAAGCCGGGCGCTGCTGGACGCCGCCCTCGGCCCCTTCGCCGAGCGGGGCGAGGCTTTCGTCCTGGGGCGGCTCGAATACACCCACCCGGGCCCGGACGGCGCTCTGGTCCGTGCGGCGAACCTGGTACGGGGCCGCCTGGACCTGACCGACGACGGCTCGCCCAGGATTGGGGGCTACCTGCCGCCCGCTCACCAATACTCGACGGTCCTTCCCTCCACCCGCAGTGACTACAGGGTCGCGGTACCCCTCTCCCAGTTCGTGCAGAGCGGCGAGGCCGACCGCTTCCTCGTCACGATCGCCTCGGACCGCTCCGCCATCCACGACTTCTCCCTGACTGTCAGGTACAACGAGCAGCAGGAGGTAGTGGCCGCCGAGCGAGTGCGGCTGGAGCTGTTCCTGCCGAGGCCGATGGAGGACAAAGCACCATCCCGTCTTCAGCTGGGCCCGGCGGCCGCTCGCCCTGCGCGGCGGTGGTGGTGGCAGGGATTGCGGCGAAGCGGTCCTTCGAGTTGACGGGTCCCGGCGCCCTGGTTCGACCCTCCGAGTCCGGCCCTCCGAAGGCGAGGCTGCGGCGCAGGTGCTCCATTCGCCCCAGCATCCGCTCGGCAGGGGGCTTGCCGGCGTTGCCGGGCGGCGCGAGCGGTGAGTCGGTACGTCATGACGGGGTTCTATCAGCGTGTCCAGTTGAGCCATGGGGCAGGGACGGGCCCGGTGTTCACCGTCACGCTGAGGCGGTGACCGCGATGCTCCCTCCGGGATTCCCCTGGGGGAAGATCGTGAACTTCAGGCTGGGGAATTACGTGGGCGTCCACACCGCGGGCCAACCGCCGGCGCCGCGGCAGCCGAGGCGGTCGGACCACAGGGTTCGACAAGGCGATCTACCGCCGCCGCAACGAAGTTGAGCGGACCGTCAACCGGCTCAGGAACTTCCGCGCCATCGCCACGCGCTACGACAAGAGGGCCTACGTCTTCCACGGAACGGTCACCGTGGCCGCCATCCACCTATGGCTTCGACCGGAGTGAAGCACCCCGTTCAGAGGTCGACCTGGAGGCATCCGACCCGGTCGACGCAGCCCGCAAAGCCCTCGCGATCCAGCGGAACCCCACCTCATGGGCCACGGTCTTCACCGTCGACAGGGAAACCCAGCCAGTGACAGTCGACCTCGACCCCGAACATCTCGACCCTTCCGGTGGCGGTCCGGCCATGGCTCTCACGACCTGACGCCGCCCACCTCGTGCCCTGGTGTGGCCCTGCCGTGCCAGGGCACAGCCGCATCCCGCCCCGACCCGTGGTGAAGCGCGCCGGGAAGGGACGCGGCGGTATTCGCGGGAAGGATTCCCGCTGGAACGCAAGGGTGCGTGAGTCAGGGGGTTTCTGCGCAGACCGCGTAGGGGGTGAGGGAGATCGGCTGGGCGGTGCCGTTCGTTCCGTTGACTTCCCAGGCGTCGTCGACCGGCTTACTGGTGAAGTCGTTCGGTGTGGGGCCGTCGATTTCGAATCCGCCGCCGGTAATGACGCTGTCCTCGGGGCATTCCGCCCTTGGAGGGCCGGCGAGAACCACGATCGGGGCCGTGTCGACCGACGGCGTCACCTCCGCGTCAGGCGAGGTGGCTTCGACATCGATGGTGTATGTGCCTGGCTCGCTGGTCACGGTGACCCCGAAAGTGAGGCTCACCGCTCCGTTGGCAGGCAGCACGAACGGCCCTTGCCAAGTCAGGGTGGAACCGGAGATGACCGGGTCGCCGGAAGTGACCCCCGTGGTCGTTCCAGGCAGGTACGAGAACCCGGCAGGAAGTTCCACCGAGATCGTGGCGACCGTAGCGTCAGAGCCGTTGGGGTTGTCGACCGTGACCGTGTAACCGTTCGTACCCCCGGCCTCCGATTGGGGCGAGGCGGCGGTAGCCGTGACAGCCAGCGGGAAGGCCCCTTCGGGAGAGAACACCGTCGACCACTCGTAGGTGGCGCTCGCGCCGTCAGCAATGCTCACCGGCCAGCTGATGCCGACGCCGCTGTCGACGAAGTCAGCACACCTGCAGGTGTTCGGGAAGGGCTGCTGGGAACCGATCTGGCTCCACACCGTGTCGTATTCGTCTTCGATGTAGGCGTTTCCAGCGGTGCGAGGCAGCAGTCCGACGACACGCCCATCGGCGTCTGGCGTGGCACTGCAGGCTGGAGCCGTCCCGACCACACGGCCGTAGCTGTCGTCGCTGTCTTGCAGGAAGCAGTCCCCGGCCGTGTAGATATTGCCCGTCTGCGGCGCACCGGTTTCGTTGCGGATCACAACGGATGTCTCGTAGGTCTCCCGGCCGACGACGTAGGTATCGGTCTGGGTGAGTGTCAGACCTGTCCCGGCGGTCACCACCGTCACCACTCGGTACGGATCCGCCACGGTACCTGAGCCGGTCACCGCGGACTGACTGACGGGGGTGTAAGGCGTTCTGGGGCTGGCGCTGTCCCCGGCGGCCACCTCATCCGGTCCGAACAAGGTCCCGTTCAGGGCGATGAAAGTACCGCAGGCGCTTTCGGTGATGTCGCCGTACCAGGACTGCTCGGTGTCTCCCGCATGCATGACATAGCAGTTGAGCTGCTCACTGATAGTGATGTTCGTGAGCGGCCCCGGAGTGGTGATTGTCGCCGCAAACGCCGACGAAGCGGCTGGAAACAGCATGATGGCCATCGCTCCGACAATCACCTGGCAAATCCAGGACCCCCGTCGGTAGAGTTTTCGACTGATGACGTGTGACGTGCTATCGCAACGGGCCACCGACGATCCTCTCGCTGGTCGAATCCTGCCCTTTATATCGAGCCGACGAGACATTGCGTTCAATCTCGAAACGTGTCGCTCCGCTCAGGGGACGGATGCGAACGTCTGTGACTTCGTAGACCGGGACCTCGCCGCCCTTACCCAGCGCTATCCCATTATCGTATTCACCGAACAACGCAAAGGCGTCTGGCCCGGCCTGTCCAACGAAAGACTGGGCGACCCACGGATCCCGGGACAACAACTCATCGCACAAGGCTGGGACATCTCAGTCGTCCGTATCGGCACCGGGCAGGGAACTCCACAACCATCCCGACGCATCGAGGCAAGCTCCCCAAGAACCCGGAGCAACCCGTCATGCCCGAAAAGATCCTCTCCCGCTCCGACCGCGGCGGCGCCAACTGCCAACGCACCGGGACCCAGCACACCCGCCGTGCTCTGCCCAGCGGACAACTCGCCCAAATGAGCACCTCGCTCCACGCAATGACCCGCAGCGAGGTACGTCGTAGCCCACCCTGGAACATGGCGCAGGAACAACTCACCGGTCTCGCTGCCCGAATCTCAGAACTCTCTGATGGCTCACAACGGAGCGGCAGAGAAGTCGGAACGGTTCAGGGCGGCTGAGGCGAGGTAGCGCATGTGACGACTCCTTCAGAAGAAGACCACCTGACCGTTCGGCCGAGACTCAGGTCCGCATGATCAAACCTCTGACGCCAGGAAACGTGCCCAGCCATTCAGTGAAGGCGACCTCTTGGCCTAGCAAACACCGGCCGGCCAGGTCCCGGGCCGTCCCTCCAGAAGCAATCGCGGGGTAGTGCCGGGCCGTTGAAGCTCGGACCGGCGGAGTGGGCGGCAGCAGCCTGCTGCCGAGGGGCACACGCCGGGCCCCTCGCCGGTGTGGACGGGACGGCAGCGGGGACAGCGCAGCGGCGACGGACCGGGACCGCTGCCCCCTGATCTGGGGGCTCCTTGGGAGGCAAGGCCGATTGTCAGTGGCGGGTGAGACGGTAGGAGCATCGAGTCGGAAACGAGGGGGAGTTGCCATGTCCGGAAATCAGAACTACATCAACCACGTCGCTCTCGTGCTGGATGCCAGTTCGTCCATGGCGCAGCTGAGCCACAAGGTCGTCGAAGTCGCCGACCAGCAGATCGCCTATCTTGCCCGCCGATCGCGGGAACTGGACCAGGAGACCCGCGTCACGGTGTACGTCTTCGCCGACAAGGTGGAGTGTGTTATCTACGACAAGGACGTGCTGCGGATGCCGTCGCTGAAGCAGTTGTACCGGGTCGGAGGAATGACGGCTCTGCTCGCGGCGGCGCTGAAGTCCCAGCGGGAGCTGGCGCAGACCGCTCAGCTGTACGGCGACCACAGCTTCCTGACGTTCGTGCTCACCGACGGGCAGGAGAACGCGAGCCATCGCAGCCCGGATGCCCCGTCCAGGGATCCGCGCGCCCTGGTGAAGGCCGTGGCCGAGATGATCGCGGCGCAGGAGGACAACTGGACGCTGGCTGTCCTCGTGCCGGACCAGATGGGCAAGCGCGAGGCCATGCAATGCGGATTCCCGAAGGACAACATCGCCATCTGGGACGCCACGAGCACCCAGGGTCTGGAGGAAGCCGGGCAGGTCATCCAGCAGGCCACCGAGAAGTTCATGGTCGGCCGCGCCCGGGGCATCCGGGGATCGCGGGCGGTCTTCTCCACGGGTGCGGACGCGGTCAACAAGGACACCATCAAGGCGGCTGGCCTCACTCCGGTGAAGCCGTCGGGGTACCAGCTGATCCCGGTCGCCCGGGACGCGGCGATCCGGGAGTGGGTCATCGAGTGCGGCCATGCCTACCGTACCGGTGGTGCTTTCTACCAGCTGAGCAAGTCGGAGAAGATACAGGCGCGGAAGCAGATCGCGGTGCTGGAGAAGAAGACGGACCGTGTGTACACGGGCCCCGAGGCGCGGGCACTTCTCGGGCTGCCGGATGTGGAAGTACGCGTCAAGCCGGACCACAACCCCGACTTCACGATCTTCGTGCAGAGCACGAGCGTGAACCGGAAGCTCGTACCGAACACCCGCCTGCTCCTCATGCTCTGATCCTGACCAGCGCAAAGCTGCCCGGTGGCACCGAACCTCGGCGAACGCGTATTCGTCTCACCGAAGACTGCCCGCTGGTCAGAGGCCCTGACCGAGCCGGACGAGGCGTCCTCCCGGTCCGCGAAGGGCAGAGCCAGACGCGGCAGGCCGGAGAGTTCGGGGGTTCGGTGACACAGGGCGTCCGTACACAGGCCGTCGAGCCGCTGACGGTGCGGTGGCACAGCGCGCCCATGGATGACCTCGTCACGCCGTGCGCCTTGGAACCGGAGGCGGTTCGCACAGCTGAGGCGACTTGTCCGGGAGCGGCGTCGGCTCGCCTGCCTCGATTTGATCGCTCGTTACGGCACGTTCGTGAAGGAGCGGCGGTATGAGCGCGGTGGCACCCCCCGGCGGCGCACGAACTGTTCCCGCAGGATGGCCGCGCTTCCGTATCCGACGCGGTGGGCGATCTCCTCGACCGGCAGGTCCGTCGTCTCCAGAAGCTCCTCGGCGCTGCTCAGACGCAGGCTCCGCAGCCAGGCGTGGGGAGTGGTGCCGGTCGCGGCGGCGAAGCGGCGGGCGAAGGAGCGTTTGCTCATCAAGGCACGCCGGGCCAGTTCCGCGACGGGAAGCGGCTCGTGAAGGTTCTCGCGGGCCCACGCGAGCACCTCGGCGAGACGCTCGTCGCGGCAGTCTTCGGGGACGGGGGCCGCCAGGTACTGCGCCTGCCCGCCGTCGCGGTGGGAGGGCAGCACCACGTCCCGGGCGACAGCATTGGCCACCGCGGCTCCGTACTCCCGCCTCAGCAGGTGGAGACAGAGATCGAAGCCCGCGGCGGCTCCCGCGCCCGTGAGGATGAGCCCTTCGTCGATGTAGAGGGCGTCGGGCTCGACGAGGACTGCGGGGTGGCGGCGGGTGAGCAACTCGGCGAACCGCCAGTGGGTGGTGGCCCGGCGGCCGTCGAGCAGTCCTGCCGCGGCGAGCGCGAAAGTGCCGACACAGTGGGCAGCGACCAGTGAACCGCGCTCGTGTGCGGCCGACAGCGCATCGAGCACAGCGGGAGCGGGTGGCGTGCGGAAGCCGGCCCACGGCAGGGCGATCACGAGATCGGCCGAGGCCAGCCGCTCCAGACCGTGAGTGATGGTGAGCGGCACGCCGAGGTCGGTGGGGACCGGACCGGGCCGGTCGGTACACAGGGCGAAGTCGAAGCCGGGCAACTCCGCCCCGCGCGGGCCGAAGACCTCGGTGACGATGCCGACGGCGAGCATGCCGACCCCGGTCGGGGCGTACGCGGCGACGGACACGAAGGGAGGCATAGGCGCAGTGTGGCACGAATCCTGCGATCAGCGGCAGCCGTGCCACTCGTGAACTACCGGCCCGCCCGGAAGGATTGAGGCCATGACAGACGCACCGCTCGGCCGCAGCGCCGTGTACACGATCCTGACCACTGGATACGTCGGCTCCACCGGTCCCGGCGTCGCCGCCACCGTCTCCTACATAGCCGACGCCGGCCGGCATGTGATCTTCGACCCGGGCATGGTGTCGAATCGCGACCGCATTCTCGCCCCGCTCGCCGAGCTGGGCCTCGAACCCGACGACGTCACCGATGTGGTGCTCAGCCATCACCACCCGGACAACACCATGAACGTGGGCCTGTTCGGGCGGGCCCGGGTTCACGATCACAAGGTGGAGTACCTTGGCGATCAGTGGAGAAACCGGGATGCGGAGGGCTACGAACTGACCCCCTCGCTGCGGCTGATCCGCACCCCGGGCCACAGCGCTGAGGACATCACACTGCTGGCGGGCACGGACTCGGGCGTGGTCGCCTTCGCCGGTGACCTGTGGTGGCACGCGGAAGGCCCGGCGGACGACCCCGTGGCCCCGGACCGCGAGGTGTTGCGCGCCTCCCGGCTCCGGGTGCTGACAGCGGCGGACCTCATCGTGCCCGGACACGGCGGCCCGTTCAGGGCCGACGACACCG
>NZ_JBHXFA010000222.1:0-8480 GCF_042724175.1 Streptomyces sp. NPDC127084 | reverse complement strand
AGCGTGTGGTGGTGGCCACGGCGACGCGGGCGCGCCCCCCCCCCCACCGGGTGGGCCGTCAGCCCCCGGCGGGCGGCCCCCCGCCCCCCCGATTCTCTTCATCTCACACCCTTCGGGTCGCCGACGGGCTCAGCCCCAGGTAGAGGCGTTGCTCTTCTCAGTGGCCTGGTAGCTCTCGGCCGCGCTCTGCAGCGCCGTGGCGATCTTCAGCAGGGTGGCGTGCAGGTCCGCGGCGGTCTGGTCCCACTCGCGCTGCTTGCGCTGGTAGCCCTCCTGCGCCTCACCCTCCCAGGTGTTGGCGACACGCTTGACGGCGGCCTCGAGGTCGTCCAGCTGCTGCTTGATGCGGCCGGCGGTCGACTTCACGTCGGTGGACGCGTTGGTGATGGTTGCGTAATTGACGAGGATTGACATCGTCATTCCCTTTCAGGAAGAAATCGAAGGAAGTCTGCTGAGATCAGGAGGACCTGAAACGCTTCGGGTGGAACCGAAGGGCTTCGGGCCGAAACGGCTCGATCAGCCGAAGTCGGACATGATCTTGCTGATCTCGGAGTTCTGCTGCTCTTCCGAAGCGGAGTAGTTGCTCCGCGTGGAGTCCACGGCTTCCTTGATATCGTTGAGGATGTCGCTCATCCTCTTCGCGTCGGCGTTCCAGCGGTCCTGGAGCTGGCGGTAGGACTGAGCCGCCTGGCCCTGCCACCCACCGGCGATCTGGTCGATCACTCCGTTGAGTCGACGGATCTCGCCCTGCAGCTGACCGTTCGCCGTATTGATGTCACCGGAGAGCTTGGTGAGTTCGTCCTCTGTTACCCGGAACTGGCCGGCCATGATGAACCTTCCCCCATGTCGTCGTTGATCCGGGAGACCCGTACAGGCGCCCGGATAAGCGCTCGCGCTCTTGAGCGCTTCGAACACTCTATCGTCAGCCTGTCATGCAACTCGCAGACTCGGCGAATTGCTTACATGGCTCGCACACTTGAGCAATCATCCTGTGACTTACTCGCGGTTCGTCGGTCAAGTACCCCTCTGAATACGCTGAGTTGGGCCAGAGAAGCCCATGGGCCGGAGTAGCTCCGAACCGGCAGTCCGGCACCGTGTCACTGGCCCTGCGGCTGCGCCGCGCTCCCGGTGTCCAGGGTCGGCCCCGTCGGGATGAACGCCGCCCAAGACTTCGGCACGATCACGGGGGTGGTGAGGTCCTCGTACCCCAGCCGCGTACGGGCCTTGTCGGTCTCGCTCGCCTCGCCCGTCGATGCGTCGCCGGCCGGGGAAGGCGAGTTCCCCGCCTTGTCCGCCTCGCTGTCGTTGTTCGACGGCAGTGAGTACCGCAGACCCGTGTCGGTGAGGAGGTAGAACCTGCCGCCACCTTCCGCCGCACCACTGACCTCCCGGAAGAGGAGGCCCGAGCCCGATGAGATGTACGCGCTCAGCGAGTCTTCGACCGCGTTCCTGGGATAGGCCTTCCCGGCCCAGGCGGCGAGCTGCGGCTTGCGGTCCGACCCGATGGTGCCCTTGTAGACACTGCACGAGGTCATACGGTCCTCTCCGGTGCCAGCCGCACCCGCGTTGGCCTGGCGGGGTACGACCTGTGGCCACCCCTGGTCCGCGTAGAAGCCCTCCGCCTCACCGTTGTTGGCGGCGATGATCTGCTGCCCGTTGACCGGGACCGGGGCGATCCGGCCGCCGTTGTCGTAGGCCTTCTCCGCGGCGGGCGCCCGCATCAGCAGAGCGGCCACGAAGCTGGTGACATTGGCGACCCTGTCCTTCAGGACGACGTAGTACTGCGTGCCCTGCGCGTCCTGGGCTTCGAGCACTCGGCCCACCGTGCTCGCCTCGTCGGGGAGCCCCTTGACGGAGGTCTGCTGACCGTTCGACGGGACCTCCGGGAAGTCGATCACACCGCCCGGGTTGAGCGTGAGCATCCAGTCATGGCTTACCCGCTGCGACTTGGCCTTGCTGCCGATGACGGCGGAGCGGAGCTGCTCCATGGTGGTGTCGCCGAGCCGCTTCCGGTCACCGAGCTGGAAGGCGTTCCCTCGGCCGTCGACCAGGAACTCCTGACCGGTCTTGCCGTCTTCGACGTACAGGGCCTCACTGGGATCCACCTTGCCCGCCCCGTCGAGCGACTTGGCGTCGGTGTCGTTGAGGACGAACACCGCGCGGTCGATGGCACCGGACGACCCCGGCACCGGGCGCTCGCACACCGCCCAGCTCTTCGGTTTCTGTGCGTCTTCCTTGGACGGCAGCCGGTCCGGGGCGTAGGGAATGCCGATCGTCGCGCCGTGCCGGATTCCGCTCTTGTCGATCTCCTTGGCCGGTACCTCGATGACCTTGCCCTTGCCCTTGTCGAGAAGCAGCTTCGCGGAGGCGTAGTTGAGGACCGGGTGGAGGACCTTCTCCACCTCGCCGTCCTTCGGGTCCGGGTCGAGGACCACGTAGCGAGTCGTGGAGTCGCTGTCGACGATGACGTACTCGCCCGGGGTGTCCCAGCCCTTGGGCGCCGCGGGCTTGATCACACCCCATGCGATGAAGCCGATCACCAGCACCACGCCCAGCGCGAGGCTGGGCATCACCGTGCGGATGGGACGTGGCGCACCCTCCTCCGAGCCACCCGGTGACGGCGCCAAGAACGCCGCGACGGTGCGCTTTCGAGCGAACGTGTAGGCGGCGAGCTCGTCCTGACGCTTTGCCATGATCCCCGTTTCTCCCGTTTGTGCTGCTCGATCGTGAAATGTGAAGGCCGATCGTGCGCGAAAGCCCAGCTCCACTCGGCAGAAGGCAGCTGCGCCGGAACCCAATTCGGGCCAAACTGCGCGAATCACTGCAAGTCACTGGCGCCGCTCGGCCCCGGCGTGCTTGACATGCACCTTCATGCCGTGCGGGGACCTACTATGCCTTGCGTCCCGGAGCGACGAGTCATCAGGTGGGCGGGCAGCCCAGCATCTTCACAGAGCTTCACCACAGCGCTCCCCCAAGTGGGAGACGCCCATGGCAGGGTGGCCATCGGGGTTTGGGTGTCCCGTGTGTCGCCCGGGGTTCCGCAGCGGGTACCGTTTGCCACTCGCATGGATGTTGTGGGCCATCGGTGCCCCTGGCCCGTCGCAGGGATCCGCGGACGGATGATCTCGCCCGACGAACGGCCACTACTTCGCGAAAGGGATGTCCCGGGGGATGACCAGCGCTACGAGCACCCGGCGCGTACGCCGCGCACAGCAGCAACAGGGAGGGCCGGGAGGCACAGGCACGCCGTTGGTTCCGGACGCCCCCGTCGCCGCGTCGCCGCGCACGCTGCCCCGTCCGGGCGGTCTCGGCCCGGTGCGGCTACAGCAGCTCGTTCTCGTGGAGGTCGCGGCGGCGGTCATGGTGGCCGCCTGGGCCGTCGGCGCGCCCTGGTTGCTGGCTCCGGCGGGTGCCGTGGCGGCACTTCTGCTGCTTCTCGCGGCTCTGCGCCGCGGCAGTCGCCCGCTGCCCGAGTGGTACGAGACGACGCGCGCCCTGACGCAGCGCCGGCGCGACGGCAAACTGCCCGTGCCGCCCGGGACCGACGCGATGCTCGCCCCGGTCGTGGAGTGCGACCCCGCGCTGCGGACGTACTCCTTCGTGTCCCGGGACGACCGGTCGATCGGCATGATCGGGGATGGGACCTTCCTCACCGCCGTGCTCTTCGTCCAGCCCGGTGACCAGCCGTTGCGCCCCGGTACCGGCGGACGGCAGCTCCCGCTGCGGCTGATACAGGACGCCCTGGAGGTCGACGGGATTCGTCTCGCCTCCGTACAGGTGGTGCAGCACACCCAGCCGGCGCCCGCTCCGCACCTGCCGCAGCAGTCACTCGCCGCGCGGTCCTACGGCCCCCTGCAGGCCCATTCCGGTTCTCCCGCCCTCCGGCTCACCTGGGTGGCCCTCAAGCTCGACCCCGAACTGTGCCCCGAGGCCGTCCAGGCCCGCGGGGACGGCGTCCCCGGCGCGCAGCGTGCGCTGCTGCGGGTGGCGGACCAGCTGGCGAGCCGACTGGCCGGAGCCGGTTTCAACGCGACCATCCTGGACGAGACCGAGTTGGTACAGGCCCTGGCGACGTCGAGCTGCCTCAATCCGCGCGCCAACGCCCAGCACGGCCAGGACGGGCGCGCCTCTCAGCGCCGTACGGTCGAGGCGGTACGGACCTGGCGGGTCGACGACCGGTGGCACACGACGTACTGGGTGTCCCGCTGGCCGCAGCTCGGCGGTAGCGGTGTGGCGCTGCCCGAGCTCGTCACACGGTTCACTTCGCTGCCCGTGCTCGCCACGACGTTCAGCACGACGCTGAGCAAAGCCGGCAACCGGGGTGTCGCCCTCACCGGGCACATACGTGTCACCGCGCGCGGCGAAGACGAAATAGGCCAGGTGGGCCGGGAGCTGGAGCGGGCGGCAAGTGCCGCGAGAGTCGGTCTGGTCCGTCTCGACCGGGAGCAGGTCCCGGGAGCTCTCGCCACTCTGCCGCTCGGAGGTACCTACTGATGTCACACCCTGCCCCTACCCTGCCTCCGGAGCAGCAAGGTCGAGCCGCGTCCGGGCGCACGCCCGCGCATGTGGCCTCGCCGACCGACACCGGCGTGATCCCCATCATCCGGCAGTCACCGGAACCGCAGCAGCAACGGCGTGTCTTCAGCCCGGGTTTCGGACTGCGCGGCCCGCGCCGGAACCGCCATGTCGTCACCGTCGACGAGCTCGCCGCGATCAGCATGCCGATCGGTGATGACGGTGTGATCATCGGCACCGACCCGGAATCGCAGCCTGCTGTGCTCGGCCTGTCCCGTCCGACCGCATTCGACGTCGTGCTGGTGGGTGGCCTGTGGCTCGCCCAGGTGCTGGTCTTGCGGGCCGCCGCAACCGGAGCACGCGTGGGGGTCGAGACCGGCCGTCCGCAGGCCTGGCAGCAGTTGGCTCAGGCGGCCGGCGGCGGCCAGCAGTGCGTGACGGTGTACCCGGTGGGAAGGGTGCCCGCGCAGGGTCCGTCCGTATCGAGTCCGGTCGTACTCATCCGGGACTGCGGGATCCGTCCGCCGCGCGGGCGGATAACCTCCGTGCCGTGGCAGGCGGTGGTGACGGTCCTGCCCTTCGTCAGCGAGCACGCGCCGCGCTGGCTGTCCCAGGCGCATCTGGTCGGGATCCAGCGCATTTCGCCCTATGAGACCGAGGTCGTACGTGACACGCTGGGCATCCCGGAGGAGTGCCTCGGGTACCTGCCGACCCTGCACGACAGCGCCGCGCTCTGGTGCACGCGAAAGCATCAGAAATTCGTCATGACCGAACCCACCGAAGCGGAGAGCGGCCTGCTCGGTGCGGCCCGCCGTATGGACTGACATATCGACATCCGCATACTCCGGGCGCGGACCAGCCGCGACCCGGAGGGCTTGCCGTTTCCGCTCTCACGGGGGCTTGTCCACCCCGCCGGGCGAGTGATTAGGCTGCTGTGGTGCGGTGACGATCGCAGTCGCGGGGACTCGCCACTCGGTCCGCCCGGCCGCGACGACGACCAGCTCATTAGCAGTGGCTGACCAGGAGGCAAGCAGTGAACAGGGATCGGTCCGGGTACAACGGCGGCCCTTCCTCGGAGGGCGACGATCACGAGGCGGATCTCACCGGCGAGTTCGAGATCGTCTACACGCCTCCCGCCTGGTACGCCCAGAGCACCCAGGGCGGCTCCACGCCCGGTACGCAGCAGAACGCCGGGCAGCAGGCTCCGGCCCAGGCCGGCTCGCCCACCGGGCCGCCCACCGGGCCCGCGGGTCAGGGCCCCCCACCGCAGGCTCCCCCGCCGGGGCGGCAGCCGGTCCAGCCCGCACAGCCGACTCCGGCCCAGGGCACATCCGGCGCGGACCAGCAGGGCCCTGCCACAGGTGACCACGGGCCACCGCGACATCAGCCGGTGCCGCACGGGGCCCCGCCCTCCAGCGGCCCGGGCGGGTACGGCTTCCCACAGCAGCAGGGCGCGCCGGGTGGATACGGCTTCCCGCAGCAGCAGGCATCGGCGCCGGGTGCCCCCGGCTTCCCACAGCAGCCCGCCCAACCCACGCCACCGGCTGCGCCGTCAGCACCGACGTCGGACACGTCCGACGGATACGGCTTCCCGCAGCAGCCCGCACCGGCGACAGCGCCCGCGCCCCCCGCGCCAAGCCCCGGCTTTCCCGTACTGCGCCCCGTCGGCACGGACGCCCAGGACAGCTCCTCGCCGGGCACCCCGGCGGAACCCGCCCCCGTGCAGCCCGTCCCCGTACACGAGGAGACGGACCAGCCGGAGACGGAGCAGCCGGAGACGGAGCAGCCGGAGACCGAACTCAACCACGCCGCAGCCGATGCCGAGGCGGCACTGCTGTTCGGCGGCGGAGACGATGGCACAGAGCCGGAGGATGAGCAGAACTCCCAGGCGGAGCCTGGTGATGTCGCCGAGGTCGTGACCGGAGCGGACGACGACGAGTCGGCTGACGCGGCCTCATCGGTCGCGGCTTCCGCCGAGCAGCCGCCTTCCGCGGCCGCACCGGCGTCCGCGGAAGCAGACCCGGCTCCCGCGTCGCCCGCCCAACCGCCCGTGGCTGAGGGGCCGCAGGCGCCGACGTCGTCGGCCGCTGTGGCGCCCCAGCACAACGAAGCGCTCCCGCCGCTGCCTCCGGGGTACGCCCCCGCGGCTCCTGCCCAGGGAGCAGCGCAGCCCCACGAGCAGGGCGCGCCCACCGGATACGGCTCGGCTCACGCCCACCCTCAGGCCCCAGCCCAGGTCTCGGCCCCGGCTCCGGCCCCGCCACAGGCCGATCCGACGGGTCAGCCCGCGCACCAACCCCCCGTTCACGGGGCGTTCGGTCCTGCCCAACCACTTCCGGGGTACCCCCCGCAGGGCGAGCAGCCCGCATCCGCTGACCCGCGGCAGGCGCACCAGACCGGGCAGTACGCCGCGCCTCAACCGCCAGGCGCTGCCTACGGCTACCCCCAGCAGCCGGTGCAGCCGAGCCAGCCGCAGCCCGGTTACGGTCACCCGCCTGCCCAGGCCCAGCAGCACGGGCAGGGCCCCTCGCACCCCCAGGCCCAGGCCATGCCCGGATACGGCTATCCGCCCGAGGCCGGCGGGCACGGCCAGGCGCAGCCCGCGCAGCACTATCCGGCGCCGGCCCAGCCGCACACACCGGTCCAGCCGCAACCGCAGCAACCCACCGCCTACGGCAACCAGGGCTGGACCGCCCCGCCCGGCCCCCAGCCGGGCGGACCCGGTAGCCACCAGCAGCAGGCCGCTCCCGGTACCCCGCTCGGCTACAACGCGGCGGTGGAGCTCTCATCCGACCGGCTTATGCGCAGCCAGCCCAAGGCCCGGAAGAACAACCAGGGTCCGTCGCGCTTCAAGTTCGGCGCGAAGAAGGAGGAGGCCGAGCGGCAGCGGCTGCTCGGGCTGATTCGGACGCCGGTGATGTCGTGCTACCGGATCGCGGTCATCAGCCTCAAGGGCGGAGTCGGCAAGACCACCACGACCATCGCGCTCGGTGCCACGCTCGCCTCCGAGCGCCAGGACAAGATCCTGGCGATCGACGCCAACCCGGACGCCGGTACCCTCGGTCGGCGGGTCCGGCGCGAGACCGGCGCCACCATTCGCGACCTGGTGCAGGCGATCCCGCAGCTCAACAGCTACATGGACATCCGGCGCTTCACCTCGCAGGCTCCTTCGGGACTCGAGATCATCGCCAACGACGTGGACCCGGCGGTCTCCACCACCTTCAACGACCAGGACTACCGCGCCGCGCTCGACGTGCTGGGCAGGCAGTACCCGATCATCCTCACCGACTCGGGCACTGGTCTGCTCTACAGCGCGATGCGCGGAGTCCTCGATCTCGCCGACCAGTTGATCATCATCTCCACCCCCTCGGTGGACGGTGCGAGCAGTGCCTCGACCACACTCGACTGGCTGTCGGCGAACGGCTTCGCCGATCTCGTCCAGCGGTCGGTCACCGTGATCTCCGGCGTCCGCGAGACGGGCAAGACGATCAAGGTGGAGGACATCGTCGCGCACTTCGAGACCCGATGCCGCGGGGTCATCGTGGTTCCCTTCGACGAGCACCTCGCGGCGGGCGCGGAAGTCGACCTCGACATGATGCGTCCCAAGACACGCGAGGCCTACTTCCATCTCGCGGCTCTCATCGCCGAGGACCTCACACGTACGCAGCAGGGCTTCGGAAACCCGAACATGCAGTACCAGCAGCCTCAGCAGGGTTACGCGGTCCCGCAGCAGGCAGTGCCCCAGCAGCCCTATGCCCAGCCCGGAGGTGTGCCGCAGACGGGCCAGGGCTGGCAGCAGCCGGGACCGGGGCAGGGTTATCAGCAGCCGGGACCGGGGCAGGGCTGGCAGCAGCCGGCGGCACCGCCGGCACAGGACCCGAGGCAGTCCGGCCAGGCGCCGCCCCCGGGCTGGACGCAGCAGTAGCGGTATTCGGATCGTGCCGACAACGCCGATGGGCCGGCAC
>NZ_JBHXFA010000221.1:7732-8560 GCF_042724175.1 Streptomyces sp. NPDC127084 | reverse complement strand
GCAACAGCATCGTTGTGCGCCCCCCTCACCCAAGGCGGGGGGGCGCCCGGCCCCCCGTGTCCGGGGGGGGGGCTGGGGGGCCGCCGCGGGTGCGCGGGTCTGCGCGGCGGCGGCGGTCCGCCCGCGCGAGGCGGCCGCGCTGACCGGCACGGCGAAGCTGTACCGCCCGGCCGGGGACGACATCGTCTTCTCCTTCGACGCGCATCTCGCGGCGAAGGACAACATGAACCCGCACAGGGCCCACGGCAGCTTCCGCTTCAGCCACTACGCCGCGAACGGCGCGGGCGGCTGGGCGAGGGCGAAGGTCGACTGCCTGATGACCGGGGGCAAGGTGGCGGTCGTCACCGGAGTGGTCACCGAGTCCGACACCCCGTTCAAGGGGAAGCGGGTCGGTGTCACCGTTCACGACCAGGGGAGGCACGACCGTCTGGGCTACACCTGGATCGGGGAGAACGAGGTGGCGGACGTGCCCAAGTGCCTCGGCGCGGCGCCGTTCGAGACCGTCGAGAAGGGCAGCGGGGACTTCAAGGTCGTCCCCTGGGAGCTGGGGTACCCGCAGAACTGAGCCTCAGCGCAGGCCGAGGCTCAGCCGGGCGAGCCGGAGGAGAACCGCCTGAGCAGCGGGGACAGGACCAGCACGGACTTGGTCCGCTCCACGAACGGCTCGCCCGCGATCCGCTCCAGCACGCGCTCGAAGTGGCGCATGTCGGAGGCGAAGACCTGGACGATCGCGTCCGCCCCCCCCCGGGCGCGGGGGGCGGGCGCCCAGACCAGATAAAACCCCCGCCGAGACACCCCCGAGCCCCCCCCCCCCACCGAGACCCGCAC
>NZ_JBHXFA010000221.1:0-7722 GCF_042724175.1 Streptomyces sp. NPDC127084 | reverse complement strand
TCCGCACCCCCAGAGAGTGTTGTGCGTTCGCCTTCGTGGCGATGAGCAGCTCGGCGGCGGGGCGGGGGGGGGGGGGGGGGCGCCCCCCCCCCCCCCACTTCCGGGTAGCGCTCGAGACCGCGCTGGATGGTCTCGGGCGAGGTGTTGCTGCGTGCGTAGATCTCGATGAAGCCCTCGGTCTCCCAGCCGAGCGCCGCGGGGTCCACCCGGACCGTGAAGCCGGTGATCGCCCCATCGGCCCGGAGCCTGTCCACGCGCCGTTTCACGGCGGGCGCGGACAGGCCGACGAGCGAACCGATGTCGGCGTAGGAACGTCGGGCGTCCTCGGCGAGGGCGTGGACGATGCGTTCGTCGAGATCGTTCAGTCGCACGGGGGGTGGATCACTTCTCTGCTGTTGCCAACCGGGAGCGGCGAAGGCCGTACTGGAAGTAGAACACGAGCCCGGCGACCATCCAGCCACCGAACCACAGCCAGGTGATACCGGGCAGGTTGTACATCATGTACGCGCAGAAGAGGAAGCCCAGGATCGGGGTGACCGGGAAGAGCATCACCTTGAAGGTGCGGTTCATCTCGGGTCGCGTGTAGCGCAGGATGATCACGGCGACGTTGACCAGGGCGAAGGCGAAGAGCGTGCCGATGCTGGTGGCGTTGGCGAGCTCGCCCAGCGGGATGAAGGCGGCGAGGGCGCCGCAGAAGACCGAGACGATCACGGTGTTGGCGCGCGGGGCACCGGTCCTGGCGTCGACCTTGGCGAACACCTTGGGCGCCAGTCCGTCGCGGGCCATCGCGAACAGGATGCGGGTCTGTCCGTACAGCACGGCGAAGACCACGCTGGCGATGGCGATGACCGCGCCAGCGGCGAGCACGATGCCCCAGAAGCTCTGGCCGGTGACGTCCTTCATGATCTGGGCGAGCGCCGCCTCCGTGCCCTCGAAGTCCTGCCACGGCATGGCGCCGACGGCGACAAGGGCGACGAGGCAGTAGAGCACCGTGACGATCAGCAGCGACAGCATGATCGCGCGCGGCAGGTCCTTCTTCGGGTTCTTCGCCTCCTCACCGGCGGTGGAGGCCGCGTCGAAGCCGATGTACGAGAAGAACAGGGTGGCCGCGGCGGCGCTGATGCCGGTGACGCCAAGCGGCGCGAGGGGGGCGTAGTTGCCGGCCTTGATGCCCATGAAGCCGATGCCGATGAAGAGCAGCAGCGTGACGATCTTCACGCCGACCATGATCGAGTTGACCCGGGCGCTCTCCTTGGCGCCGCCCATCAGGAAGACCATGGCGAGCAGCACCACGATGAGCGCCGGCAGGTTGATGAATCCTCCCTCGCCGAGGGGCGCGGAGATCAGGTCGGGGATGGTGACGCCGATCGTGCCGTCGAGCAGCTCGTTGAGGTACTCGCCCCAGCCCACCGCGACGGCCGCGACCGAGACGCCGTACTCCAGGACCAGGCACCAGCCGCAGATCCAGGCGATGAGCTCGCCCATGGTGGCGTAGGCGTACGAGTACGAGGAGCCCGACACCGGTATGGAGCCGGCGAGCTCGGCGTACGAGAGTGCCGAGAACAGCGCGGTCAGACCGGCGACGACGAACGCGATCGCGACGGCGGGTCCGGCCAGCGGGGTGGCCTCGCCGAGGACGACGAAGATGCCGGTACCGAGAGTGGCACCAATGCTGATCATGGTCAGCTGCCACATGGTGAGCGAGCGGCGGAGGCTCCCGCCCTCGCCCTGGCCGCCCTCGGCGACCAGCGTCTCTACGGGCTTGCGCCGCATGAGACGGGCACCGAGGCCGGGCTGGGGTCCCGCCGCACCCTGCTGAGGGGTGACGGGCGGCGCTGCGCCGTGGTCCAACACTGGGGAGGCTCCTTATCGCTGCCTGACGAGCGGCGGCGACCACGGCGTGCCCCCTCGCGAGTCCAGGGGGGGGGGGGGGGGGTGAGGGGGGGGCGGAGGGGGGGGCGGGGGGTCCCGAGGAGCGGGGGGTGCGCGGGGGCCGCCCCCTCCCCCCGCCCCCCCGCGCGGCGCCCCCCCCGGGGGCCCCCCCGCCCCCCCCCCGGGTTCCCCGGTGCCCCCCCCCCCCCCCCCGGGCAGGGCTGAGTAACCCTGATCGGGGGGATCGCCGAGCAGACGGTCCCCGCCAAACTCCACGTACAGCCTGCGACCTTACGAGGTGAGCGTGACGAACGGAAATGCATGAGCTTTGCGCATTAGCGAATGACCATTGCGTGATCGGGGAGTGAGCGGAGGAACGTTGCACGGGCACGCAAAAGCGTTCCGAAACCGCTTGCGGTGACGGCTACGAGAAGGGAGGGGGGCACGCGGCGAGGAACGCGGGCAGGGGCATCGTCGACCCGGGTACGGGCGCCGTGAACGCGGACAGGAGTGCACCATGGCACCGCTCGCGTCCTGCGGCTCAGAGCTCCCGCAGCCGGTCGGCGATCTCCCGCAGCAGGGTCGGGTCGTGTCTGTCCCGCTGGACCGAGGGCGCCGAGATACACACGAGTCCGGCCTCGACCAGGTCGGCGAGCAGCACCCGCACGACGGTGAGGGGCAGATCGGCGTCGGCCGCGACCTCGGCGACCGGGCGCTGCCCCCGGCGTACCAGATCGAGCAGTGAGCTGCGAGCGTGGTCAAGCGCGGGCGCCGGCCCGTCGTCGTCCTGTTCGACGGCCTTGACCTGCGACATCATGTCGATGTGGTGGTCTGCGGCGGGGCGGGTCCGGCCCCGGGTGACGGTGTAGGGGCGCACCATCGACCCGGTCTCGTCCTCGTACCAGTGGTCGCTCACGGGATCACGCGTCGGTGGCCTCGGGAAGGGCGCGCGCTGGCACGGCCATATGCCGGCCCACCCGCCTGACCAGCAGGGTCATCTCGTGGGCGAGCTGGCCGACGTCTGTCTCGATGTCGGAGAGCACCGCGAGTCGACTCCCGTCACCGGCCGGCGTGATGAACAGATATGCGCCATCGAGCATGACCATGGTCTGCCTCACCCTGCCCGCCCCGAAACGGTCTCCCGTCTCCTTGGCCAGGCTGTGGAACCCGGCGCATACGGCGGACAGGTGCTCGATGTCACGGGCCGGCATCCCACGGGACGCGCAGGTGACCAGCCCGTCCGAGGTCAGCAGCACGGCCTGACGGACATGGTCGGTCCTGGCCACCAGCTCGTCCAGCAACCATCCGAGGTCGCCCGCCGGGGTCTGCGCGCCCGGGCCGGGCTCCTCGCCGTTCCTGGGGTCAACCATCCTGACCCGTCCCTTCGTCACTCATGCTCTCCCGCCCGGCCGGGTCGCCCTTGCGGCCCCGGTCGAGCCCTCGCTGAAACGCCCCGAAGATGGCTCGCATCTCCTCCGCGCTGACTTCCTTGGCCGGCTCCCGCCGTGCGTCATCGCCCGGTGTGTCCCGCAGCGGCGCCGCGAGCGACGCCTGCCGTACCCGCCTGGGCAGCGGCCGGGGCCCGGTCGCGTCACCGCCGTCCGGGCCTGCCGGAACCGGCGCTTCGACAGCTTCCGTGGACGGTACTCCGCTCTCGTGGCCCGGGCGCCCGCCGAAGGGCTCCAGGGCGGCGGCCGGTCCGGCACCCGTGGGGTCATCCGGTCGCCCATGGCCCCGCCAAGACGGGGACAGCCGCGTCTCCTCCGTGGTCGCGGCCGGCCCGCCGCCGGACGCGGCGCCATGCGCTTCGGCCGGTCCGCCGTGTACCGCGGAACCGCCGCCGCGGCCCGTATCCCCCGGCCCGTGGCCGTCCCGCGGGGACGCGCCCGGCTGCGTTCCCGGTGTCTTCCTCGTCCGCTGCGGCAGCACGGGCGCCGGCCCGGACGCCGTCCGGGGGTACGGGCCACCGGCCTGGGCACGCTCCGGTACGAGGGGCTCTCCGCCGGGGCGGTCCGGTGGCGGGGTCGTGTCGGTGACCGCGCGCAGGATGGCCGTGGGGGTGTCCTGCGTCGGCGTGTCGTCCGCGGCTGTCCCGTCCGTGGCAGCGGGCGCCGCCTCGGGCCGGTGGCCACGCGTCGGCAGGGTGTGGACCACCGCTCCCGCCGACGGCGCGGGCTCGGGCGCCGCGGGCGCCGCCGGCTCGACCAGGGACGTGATCGTGTGCGGCAGCAGGACGACCGCGGTGGTACCGCCGTACGGGGAGCGGGTGAGAGTCACGGTGATGCCGTGGCGGGCGGCGAGCCTGCCGACGATGTACAGGCCGAGGCGCTCGTCCAGCACCGGGTCGAAATCACCCGGCCGCGCCAACGTGCGGTGGACCTGGTCGAACTCCTCGCGGTCCATACCCAGGCCGCGGTCGTCGACCTCCAGCACGAATCCGTTGCGGGCCTCGCCCGTACGCATCGTCACCTGGGTGTGCGGCGGGGAGAACGCGGTCGCGTTATCCACCAGTTCGGCGACGAGGTGCACCACATCGGCCACCGCCTCCGCCGTGATGCCCACGGGTGGCATCGGCGGTATGACGACGCGCGTGTAGTCCTCGATCTCCCCCACCGCCGCGGACACCACGTCGGCCAGCGGCACCGGCTGCCGCCAGCGGCGGCCCGGGGCCGCGCCCGAGAGGATGATCAGACCCTCGGCGTGCCGCCGCATACGGGTGGTCAGGTGGTCGATGCGGAACAGGTCCTCAAGCGTGTCCGGGTCGGTGGTGCGCCGCTCCAGCGTGTCGACCAGCTTCGACTGCCGGTGCACCAGCGCCTGGTTGCGCCGGGCGATGTTCAGCAGCACCGCGAACATCCCGCGCCTGAGGGTGGCCTGCTTCACGGCCGCCTCGACCGCGGCCCTGCGGGCCGTGTTGAGCGCGTGCCCGACCTGCGAGATCTCGTCCGGCTCGCCCTTGTCGTCCCCGAAGCGAATCGGCGGCGCCACCTCCGCGGCGTCCACCTCGTCCCCCGCCGCGAGCCGTTCCATGACCTCCGGAAGCTGACGTGTCGCCAGCACGTCTGCCGCGTCCCGCAGCTCTTCGAGCCGCCGCGCGATACGCCGGCCCGCGGACACCGAGAGCCAGATCGAGATCACAACGGCGATGAGTCCCAGACCGCCGACCACACCGGCCTTCACCATCTCGCGGTAGGCGAAGTCACGTCCGCGGTCGGCGGCGTTGAGCGCCGAAGCGGTGCATGTCCGCATGTACCGCTTGACCGCCAGGTCGGTCGTCGTCCGCCAGGAGTTCGCGGCGATCGCCTTGCTCGCGCCGGACGCCCCGGCTCGCAGCAGAGCGTTCTCGCCGGCCACCAGCGAGCGGTATTCGGTGCTCCGCTCGAACTCTCCGAAGAGTGCCGCCGAGTCGGCCGGGAGATCCCCGACATAGGTCCGGTGGAAGACCCTGCGGTCCTCGATCGTGGCGGTCAGCACGTCGTACTGGGCGTCACTGAGCCGACCTGCCGCCCGCGCCCCGGCGACCAGTGCGTCCTCACGGGAGACGAACTCCCGTACCCGCACCAGCTCCACCACGACCTGGGCCTCCCGGGCGAGCTGTCCCGCCTGGAGCGCGGTGAGCGTGGACTGGACGTCGAAGGTCGGCTCGACGATCGCGGTGTACGCGTCGACGGCTCCGCTCCAGGACAGCGAACGGGCCAGCACCTGCCGGCGCAGCCCTTCGAGCTGCGCCGTGGCCTTGTCCATCGTGTCCAGCGACTCCTGCTGGCGCTCTGACAGGTCCTCGCGGCGCTCCTGGTCCCGGATCGCCTCACGCATCGTCTGAACGGCCCGGTCGGTGGACCGCTGCTGGGCGAGGTACGCGGCGGTGCCGGAGGTGTCCGCCGTGCCGACGCTGTCGGCGTCGTCCTCGGCGGCGCCCAGATAGCCGGCTGCCAGCCTGCGTTCGATCTGGATCTGCCCGACCGCGGTGTCCACGGGGGTGCCGAAACTCTCGTAGACCGACTGAAGGCGGACCAGCGCCCGCAGATCGCCCGTCACGGACACCATCGCGAAGGTCCAGAGCGTCATCAGCGCGATGACCGGCAACACGGTGAGAGCAACGATCCGGCCACGGATCGTGGAACGGCGCAATCGCCGGCGCATGAACTCCCCAGAGCGTTCGTAACTGCGTTTCGCAACTCACTGACCAGCGGCTGTTACCGACCGGTAGGGGCTGTCAAGCTACGCGATGTCGAACGTGAGACGCAATGCTTCGCTCCGGTCAGCCCGCCCGAATGCGTCCGTTCCGCGTGTATGGACACGGTGTCAGAGCTCAGCCAAGGTGCGCGAAAGGGCAGACACGGGCAGGGATTGCCCGAACCGGACTTCCCGTCGTCCGTATCCGAGGATCGGAGGCCGCTATGCCGCCCCACGTGCCGCCAGAGCCGGCACCCGCGACGACGCCCGAGGTGAAGCCCCGCACGCCCCCGGCCGGCCCACCGCCGCCCGGCCCGCCGTCCGACCGCGCGTCCCCCGGCGGCTGGCTCGACCCCGGGCCGTTCCTGCGCGGAGTCGCCTGGCGGGACGGCGCACGGGTGGTACGCGCCGACCCCGCGGATCTGGACCGGCTGGCCTGGGACACCCGAGAGCGGGCGGCGCTTCCCATCGGTGTGCGGCTGGAGTTCACCGCTCCGGGCGGGACGAAGGCGGTACGGATCCGGTATCGCGCGCGGGTTCCGGACGCGAAGGACGCCCTGCGCGACCTCGCCCACTGCTTCTCGCTCTGGCACGGTGACCGCTGCGTGCGCGAATCGTTCACCGAGCCCGCGGAAGAGGCCACCGTCACCCTGGAGCTACCTTCGGGGGAAGGGCCTTTCACCATCCATCCGCCCGAGTCGCAGGCGCCGGTGATCCTGGGCCTGCGGGGCGTCGGCGGCAGGGTGGCCCCAGCTCCCGGGCGCCCCCGCTGGGTCGTACACGGCGACTCCATCACGGAGGGCTGGTGGTCGACCCGTCCGGCCCACTCGTGGCCTGCGACCACCGGACGTGCTCTCGGCCTCGACACCGTCAACCTCGGTTACGCGGGCTGCGCCCGCGGCGAGCTGCCCACGGCGCAGCACCTGGCCCGGCTCCCGGCCGAGCTGCTCACCCTCGCTTTCGGCACCAACTGCTGGTCCCGCACCCCGCACACAGCTCCGCTGATGTACGAGACGGTCCGGGTCTTCGTCACCCTGGTACGCCAGGGCCATCCGGACACCCCGCTTCTGCTGCTCTCCCCCGTGCTGCGCCCGGAGGCCGAGTCGACCCCCAACGCCGTCGGCGCGACCCTCGCGCAGCTCCGTACGGCGATGGAGTCAGCGGTGCGCGACCTCATGGCGGAGGGCGACCGACGCCTTGCGCTGCTGCCCGGCAGGCGGCTGCTGACTGCCCGGCATCTGGCCGACGGGCTGCATCCGAACGACAGCGGACACGCGTTGATCGCCGCCGCGGTGGGGCAGGCACTGCGCACTGCCGGGTTCGCCGAACCCGGCATCAGCCCGGCCGCCTGACGAGGCGCCGCACGAGTCGGCGTGTCGGGGGGGGCGGCCCCCGCGGCGGCCCGCGCGGGGGGGCCCCCCCCCACCCGGGGGGGCGGTCGGCCGCCCCGGCCCGCGGCGCGGGGGGGGGGGGGCGGCGCCGGCGCAGGCCGGTTACCAGTTCGCACCCCCTACCTACCCGCCGCGACTGAGCGATGCCGACCCCCGTACCTGGCGGGTCGCCGACCGGCTGGGCGCGATGGACGAGTACGCGGTCCACGCGCAGGTCCTCTACCCCAACGTGGGGGGCTACGGTGGCGGCCGGTGCTCCGCTCCCAACGACTCCGGGCGGAAA
>NZ_JBHXFA010000220.1:0-8679 GCF_042724175.1 Streptomyces sp. NPDC127084 | reverse complement strand
CCCTGGATCGTGCGTGCCCCCCCCCCCCGGCCCGACCTCACCCCCCCCCCCCCCGACCTCGAGCTCCCCGGCGGCGGCCGGGCCCCCCCCCGCCCCCCCCCGACGGCAGACCCGCAGCAGCAGAGATCCGACTGCATGAAGGGGAAGCCATGACAGCGACGACCGACGGAAGCTCCGGGGCCCCAGGGCCCCGCGCAGCCGCGGCCGGAGAACCGACCGGCACACCTGCCGACCCGGCCCCACCGGCCGGTTCACCCCCGGATTCACCCCACGGCACGGCCGCCGGCACGTCCGAGCGGACCCAGTCCGCTCCGGTGGCGATGGGTGATGTGCTCTTCGCCGCCGAGCGCGCGGCGCAGCGGTCCGCCGAGTATCTGCTCGGCATCCAGGACTCCGGCGGCTGGTGGAAGGGCGACCTCGAGACCAATGTCACGATGGACGCTGAAGACCTGATGCTCCGCCAGTTCCTGGGCATCCAGGACGAGAAGACCACGCTGGCGGCGGGCCGCTTCATCCGCGGGCAGCAGCGCGACGACGGCGCCTGGGCCACCTTCCACGGCGGTCCGGGCGAGCTCTCCGCCACCGTCGAGGCCTATGTGGCGCTGCGCCTCGCGGGCGACCGACCAGGCGACCCGCATATGGACCTGGCGGCGGCCTGGATCCGCGGCCAGGGAGGAATCGCCGCGAGCCGGGTCTTCACCCGCATCTGGCTGGCGCTCTTCGGCTGGTGGAAATGGGAGGACCTGCCCGAGCTGCCGCCCGAACTGATCTTCCTGCCCTCGTGGTTCCCGCTCAACATCTACGACTTCGGCTGCTGGGCACGGCAGACCATCGTGCCGCTCACCATCGTCTCAGCCAAGCGCCCGGTGCGCCCCGCGCCGTTCCCGCTCGACGAGCTGCACACCGACCGGCACCATCCCAGTCCGGCCAGACCCTTCGCGCCGACGGCGAGTTGGGACGGCCTCTTCCAGCGTCTCGACAAGGCCCTGCACGGCTACCGCAGGATCGCCCCGCGCCCGCTGCGCCGTGCGGCGATGAACGCGGCAGCCCGCTGGATCGTCGAGCGGCAGGAGAACGACGGCTGCTGGGGCGGCATCCAGCCGCCCGCCGTCTACTCGCTGATCGCGCTCCATCTCCTCGGCTACGACCTCCGGCACCCCGTGATGCGCTCAGGTCTCGAGTCGCTCGACCGCTTCGCCATCTGGCGGGAGGACACGGCGGCGGGGGACGGCGGGCAGGGCGGCGGTCCGGTGCGCATGATCGAGGCCTGCCAGTCCCCGGTCTGGGACACCTGCCTCGCCACCATCGCACTCGCCGACGCCGGGCTGCCGGCCGACCATCCGGCGCTGGTGAAGGCCGCCGACTGGATGCTCGCCGAAGAGGTCGTCAAACGCGGAGACTGGGCCGTACGCAAACCCCGCCTCGCGCCCGGCGGTTGGGCCTTCGAGTTCCACAACGACAACTACCCCGACATCGACGACACCGCCGAAGTCATCCTCGCCCTGCGCAGGGTCAGGCACCCCGATCCGGAACGCGTCGAAGCCGCCATCGCCAGGGCCGGCAACTGGACACTTGGGATGCAGTCGAAGAACGGCGCCTGGGGCGCCTTCGACGCCGACAACACCAGCCCGCTGCCCAACCGGCTGCCGTTCTGCGATTTCGGGGAGGTCATCGACCCGCCGTCCGCGGATGTCACGGCGCATGTCGTGGAGATGCTCGCTCACGAGGGCCGCGCCCATCACCCGCGTACCCGCGCGGCCATCGAATGGCTGCTCGCCGAACAGGAGCCGAACGGTGCCTGGTTCGGGCGATGGGGCGTCAACTACCTTTACGGAACCGGCTCGGTGGTACCCGCGCTCGCCGCAGCGGGTCTGCCCACCGGGCACCCCGCCATCCGGCGCGCGGTCCGCTGGCTCGACTCCGTGCAGAACAGCGACGGCGGCTGGGGTGAGGATCTGCGCTCCTACCGGGACACCGCATCCGTCGGCAAGGGCGTGTCCACCGCGTCGCAGACCGCCTGGGCACTGCTCGCGCTGCTGGCGGCGGGGGAGCGGGACGGAAAGGCGGTCGAGCGGGGTGTCGCCTTCCTCAGCGAAACCCAGCGCCCGGACGGCTCCTGGGACGAGCCGTATTTCACCGGCACCGGCTTTCCCTGGGACTTCTCCATCAACTACCACCTCTACCGACAGGTCTTCCCGCTCACGGCACTCGGCCGCTACGTACACGGCGAGCCTTCCGCCCGCCGGAACGGGGTCTGACCGTGGACGCCCCGGACCCCGCCGCGTCCACCGCGCCGTCCGGCGACGGGGTGCCCGTGCTGCTGATCGCCTGCGCGCTCGGCATCGAGCGGCTCGCTCTGCGCGGCGGGCGCGGAGGCCATACCGGCGCCGCGGGGCCGGTGACCGTACTCCGTACGGGGATGGGTCCGGCGAAAGCACGACGCGCCGTCAGTCGCGCGCTCCTCGACCCCCGGCTGCGCGGTGCCGCCGTCCTGGCCTCGGGCTTCTGCGCCGGACTGGTCCCGGGGATGCATCCGGGCGACCTGGTCGTGGCCGCCGAGACCCGCGGCCCCTGGGGCGCCACTCCCTGCGACGGCGCCCCGCTGCTGGTGCGGGAGCTGGCCCGCGCCCTGCCGCCCGGGCACACCGTCCACTGCGGCCCACTCGCCGGGACCGACCACGTGGTACGCGGCCAGGAACGCACGGCGCTCGGTGCCACCGGCGCGATCGCGGCGGACATGGAGTCCGCCGCCACGCTCCACAGCGCCCTGAGCGCCGGTGTGCGCCCCGTTGCGGCCGTCCGGGTGGTCGTGGACGCTCCAGAGCATGAACTGGTCCGCATCGGCACGGTCCGGGGTGGAATATCGGCAATCCGTGTCCTGCGTGCCGCCCTTCCGGCTTTCCATGAATGGCACCGTTCTTCGCTGCTCCCCAGGAGGTGAGCCAGATGGCCATGCCGCTTCGCCAATCCATCAGGGTCGGGACCTACCTCTTCGAACAGAAGCTTCGCAAGCGGGAGAAGTTTCCGCTGATCGTGGAGCTGGAGCCGTTGTTCGCCTGCAACCTGAAGTGCGAGGGCTGCGGGAAGATCCAACATCCGGCAGGCGTACTCAAGCAGCGCATGCCCGTCGCGCAGGCTGTCGGCGCTGTGCTGGAGTCCGGCGCCCCGATGGTGTCCATCGCGGGTGGCGAGCCATTGATGCACCCTCAGATCGATGAGATCGTGCGGCAGTTGGTCGACCGGAAGAAGTACGTCTTCCTGTGCACCAACGCGATGCTGCTGCGCAAGAAGATGGACGACTTCACCCCGTCTCCGTACTTCGCCTTCGCCGTCCATATCGACGGGCTGCGTGAACGCCATGACGAGTCCGTCGCGAAAGAGGGCGTGTTCGACGAGGCCGTGGCGGCCATCAAGGAGGCCAAGCAGCGCGGCTTCCGGGTCACCACCAATTCCACCTTCTTCAACACCGACACTCCCCAGACCGTCATCGAGGTGCTGAACTACCTCAACGACGAGCTCGAAGTGGACGAGATGATGATCTCGCCCGCGTACGCCTACGAGAAAGCGCCCGACCAGGAGCACTTCCTCGGAGTCGAGCAGACCCGGGAGCTTTTCCGGAAAGCCTTCGCCGGAGGAAACCGGAGGCGCTGGCGACTGAACCACTCGCCGCTGTTCCTGGACTTCCTGGAAGGCCGGGTCGACTTCCCGTGCACGGCATGGGCCATCCCGAACTACTCGCTTTTCGGCTGGCAGCGGCCGTGCTATCTGATGAGCGACGGCTACGTACCGACATACCGTCAACTGGTCGAAGAGACCGACTGGAGCAAGTACGGCCGCGGCAAGGACCCGCGCTGCGCCAACTGCATGGCGCACTGCGGCTATGAACCCACCGCGGTACTCGCCACCATGGGCTCACTCAAGGAGTCGCTGAGAGCGGCCAGGGAGACGGTGACCGGCAACCGCTGACGGGGAGAGAGCGAGGGGTACGGGCGATGAGCGAGGGGTACGGGCCATGAGCGGGGGTTTCGACCTCGGGCGGCTGCTGAAGGAGCGCGGTGGCGAGCGCTACGAGCTGCACAGCCGCTATCTCAACCATCAGCTGCCGCGCATGCTCCACACCATCGGCTTCGACAAGGTGTACGAGCGCGGTGAGGGCGCGTACTTCTGGGACACGGACGGCAACGACTACCTCGACATGCTCGCCGGCTTCGGCGTCATGGGCCTCGGACGGCACCATCCGGTCGTGCGCAGGGCGCTGCACGACGTCCTCGACGCCTCGCTGGCCGACCTCACCCGCTTCGACTGCTCGCCGCTCCCCGGGCTGCTGGCCGAGAGACTGCTGACCCACAGCCCGCACCTCGACCGGGTGTACTTCGGCAACAGCGGTACGGAGGCCGTCGAGGCGGCCCTGAAGTTCGCCCGGTACGCCACCGGCAGGCCCAGGGTCCTCTACTGCGCGCACGCCTTCCACGGGCTGACCATCGGCTCGCTCTCGGTCAACGGCGAGGCGGGCTTCCGCGACGGCTTCGCCCCACTGCTCCCCGACACCGCCGTCGCTCTCGGCGATCTGGCCGCCCTGGAACGGGAGCTGGACCGCGGAGACGTGGCTGCCCTCATCGTGGAGCCCGTTCAGGGCAAGGGCGTGCACGAGGCCCCGCCCGGATTCCTGCGCGCCGCCCAGGAACTGCTGCGCCGCAACGGCGCCCTGCTGATCGCCGACGAGGTGCAGACCGGCATCGGCAGGACCGGTGACTTCTACGCCTACCAGCACGAAGAGGGGGTGGAGCCCGATCTGGTGTGTGTCGCGAAGGCACTCTCGGGCGGCTATGTCCCGGTCAGCGCGACGCTCGGCAGGGACTGGATCTTCAAGAAGGTGTACTCGTCCATGGACCGGGTGCTGGTGCACTCGGCGAGTTTCGGGGCGAACGCCCAGGCGATGGCCGCCGGGCTCGCGGTGCTCGCGGTGCTGGAGGACGAGCGCCTCGTAGCCAACGCGCGAGCCACCGGCGAACTGCTGAAATCGCGGCTCGCGGCGCTCGTGGACCGCTATGAGCTGCTCAAAGAGGTCCGGGGCCGGGGTCTGATGATCGGCATCGAGTTCGGCCGGCCGTCGTCGCTGCGGCTGCGCGGCCGGTGGACCATGCTGCAAGCGGCCCGCAAAGGGCTCTTCGCACAGATGGTGGTGGCGCCGCTGCTCCGGAAGCACCGCATCCTCACCCAGGTCTCCGGCGACCATATGGAGGTGATCAAGTTGATCCCGCCGCTGGTCATCGGGGCGGCGGAGGTCGACCGGTTCGTCACCGCGTTCACCGCCGTGATGGACGAGGCGCACGACGGCGGTGGGCTGATGTGGGACTTCGGCAGGACCCTGGTGAAGCAGGCCATGGCCCAGCGTTAGTCGCAGTTTTTGCCTCAGAGGCAAGAAATTTGCCTCTGAGGAAAGACCCTGGCGCAATGGACCCATGAGTCCCTCAGAGCCTCCAGAGCCTCCAGAGCCTCCAGAGCAGCCAGGGCGACAGTCGGGACAGCCGCCGGACGAACTGCCCGACATGGCCCCGCGGCTCCGGACCCTGCGTAGGCGCCGCGGGTTCACCCTGGAGGCGGCGGCCCGGCAGGCGAGCCTGTCACCCGCGCATCTCTCCCGGCTGGAGACCGGCCGACGGCAGCCTTCGCTGCCGATGCTGCTCGCCCTCGCCAGGGTCTACGGTACGACCGTCGCCGACCTGCTCGGCGAGCTCCCGCCGGAACGCGACTCCGTCATCCGCGGCGGCAGGATGGGCCCCGCCGAAGCCGACGGCTGGAGCTACCGGCAGGCGGGCGGCCGGGGGCGCGCCATGCAGGCCCTGCGGATGCGGGTGCCCTACGGAGCCCAGGGCGAGCTGGTGCGGGTCCACCCGGGCGAGGAATGGCTGTACGTCCTGGAGGGCCGGTTGCGCCTGGGTCTCGGCGACACCGTGCATGAGCTCGACCCGGGAGACAGCGCCCACTTCGACTCGCTCACCCCGCACCGTATCGCCGCCGCCACACCAAACGGGGTGGAACTGCTGTTCGTCCACACCCTGCTCCAGAGCCCCGACCCGCACGCCCACCCGCACAGCTGAGGAGAGCCGTATGTCCGACACACCCGGCAAGCCGCGATCGAGCGACCACAGGTTTCCGCTCGGACTGGCCGTCCGCCTCTTCGCCTATCTGGTCGCGGGCCACCTGTTCGCGGCGTTCCTGTATCTGCTGTTCACCGTGGGCGGGCAGTGAGCCCTGACCGGTGACGTGGTCAGACCGCTCCGTCGAGCAGACGGTCGCGCAGCCGTTCCCGGGTCCCGGGAGCGAGACCGAGCCCCTCGGACAGATAGCGCTCGGTGCCGCCCCAGGTCTCCTCGATGGTCTCGAAGGCAGCCGACAGGTACTCCGCACGGGCATCGAAGAGCGGCCGCAGCAGCTCCATGACCTCGGGGGACATCCCGGAGGGTGACGTGTCGCTGCGGCGCACCTTGTAGCGGCGGTGGGGATCGTTCGACTTCAGATAGTCGGCCTCGATGGCGTCCCGCTCGACGCCGACCGCGAGCAGCGAGATCGCGATCGACAGCCCCGCTCGGTCCTTGCCCGCCGCGCAGTGCATCAGGGCGGGGACGCTGTCCTCGGCGAGCGAGTGCAGCACCCGGCTGTGCTCTTCCGTCCGCTCCCTGACCATCCTCCGGTACGAGTCGGACATGCGGTCGGCCGCCTTGCCGTCGGAGAGGATCGAGCGCAGCTGCTCCAGGTCGCCGTCACGCACCATCTTCCAGAACTCGGCGCCATCGGCGGGGTCGCTGAGCGGGATGTTCAGGTTCCGCACCCCGGGCAGCTCGACGTCGGGCCCTTCCAGCTTGTGGTCGGCGGAGTTGCGGAAGTCGAAGATCGTGTGGAGTTCGAGGGACGCAAGGAACACGGCGTCGTCGGCTGTGGCGTGGGCGAGGTGCCCGCTGCGGAACAGCCTGCCGTGCCGCACCCGGCGCCCGTCCACGGTCGGCAGTCCGCCCACGTCCCGGAAGTTGCGCACGCCCGAAAGCTCGGGCTCGGTCGAGGGGACCTGGGGCAGCTGCTGCGTCACGGGGGCTCCTCCGTGTCTGCGGTGGGCGTCGCGCGCCGACGACGGTGTGCACCTGACCATACGACATGCATTCCCCAAAAAATCACCCCGCCCGGCGTGCTCCCATCTGAGTTGAATGCGGCTTCTGTCCGATTTGATTAATTCGAGCAGAGCGCACCGATTGGTAATGAGATGGTATTCCCGTCGTGAGCGGGATCATATTCGTGACGGTCCGTTGTTGTGTCTCCCCATCAAAACCCTTTGCCGGTAAGCCAGTCAAAGATCCGTAATCCACGCAGAGTGACCATAAAGTCCCCGTTGATATCGCACGGGCGAATGCCTACCGAATGGGAATGCTTGTACGGCTCGTCCGACTCGCCTACGGTCGCCGCAATCCGGTCGGACCGCCGAATCCTGCCGCCGTCCGGAATTCCGCACACACCCACGCGTGGCAGGAGCGGGGGACCCAGGTAAGCCGCCGTCCCGGGATACCGGACGGCTAGGGGTGCAGTCGCGCATCGCGCGGCCGGGCAGCTCCAGCCCGAATCCGACAGCTCACCTCGCAGGCGCCGGAGAGGAATTCGCCATGCCCGGACGGGGTAAGCACCGCCGACCGAAGACCAGCCCGCTCGCCCGCGGATTCGTCGCCGCGGGTACCGGTGGGGCCGCCATAGCACTCCCGCTCGTCGGCGCCGCGGGCGCGGCGCACGCCACGGGGCAGTCCGCTCCCGCGGCCACCGCCGAGCACACCGCCGCCGTCGCCCACCAGGCCGCCGCACCGCGGGCGGTCGCGGCACCGAAGCCGCCCAAGACCTACACGGTCGCTCCCGGCGACTACCTCTCCAAGATCGCCGTCGAGCAGCAGGTAAGCGGCGGCTGGAAGAAGCTGTACGCCGACAACCGCGAGGCCGTCGGCGAGAACCCCTCGCTGATCCACCCCGGCCTCAAGCTCACCCTTAGCGCCCCGGCGAAGGCCGAGGCCCCGGCGGAGCGTCCCGCCCAGGCGCCGGCGAAGCAGGATCGCGCCTCGCGCACGGCCGACCGCACCGCCGACGCCCCCAAGGCCGCTCCGGCGGCGCCGAAGGCCAAGGCCGAGGCCAAGGTCGAAGCCGCCGCAGCCGAAGCCCCGGCCGCACAGAGCAAGGGGTCCTTCTACTCCGCGCCGGTCACCGGAGGCATCAGCACCGCCTACCGCACCCCGGGCGCCATGTGGTCCAGCGGCTACCACACCGGTCTCGACTTCATCGCCTCCACCGGCACCTCGGTCAAGTCCGTCGGCCCCGGCTCCGTCGTCTCGGCCGGATGGGCGGGCGCGTACGGCAACCAGGTCGTCATCCGGCACACCGACGGCACGTACTCCCAGTACGCCCACCTCTCCTCCCTGTCCATCTCGGCGGGGCAGAGCGTGAGCGGCGGACAGCAGATCGGTCTCTCCGGCTCCACCGGCAACTCCACCGGTCCGCACCTCCACTTCGAGATCCGCACCACGCCCGACTACGGCTCGGACATCGACCCGCTGGCCTACCTCCGGCAGAACGGCGTCCGCCTCTGATGCCACCATCCGACTGACGCTACGTCAGTGACGTCCGCCGCTCCCCACCTGACGCGGGGAG
>NZ_JBHXFA010000219.1:0-8702 GCF_042724175.1 Streptomyces sp. NPDC127084 | reverse complement strand
ACGGGGCTGCGTGTGGTCACCCCGGGCGAGGTGAGCCAGGCGGTCTGGGACGCGGAGGCGGAGGCCGCCGCGGCCCGAGTTCCGTGGATCGAAGCCGAGATCAGCCGACGTGTGGAACGCATGCGGCGACGCGAACAAGCCGCCCTGCACGCCGCACCGCCCGGCGGCGCCGCGCCTTCCCCCGCACCGATACGTCCTGACCAGTGGCGCGACCAGAGCCAGGCTCCCGGCGTCTGGTCCGGACCCCTGTCCTCGTACGTCAGCGACTACGGTTCCCAGTACGACGGACACGTGGGCCTTGTCCATGTCGAGCCGTTGCCCGTGTCCGTCGTCGACGGAGTGCACCGGCAGATCCTCGCCGCGCTCGGCATCACCGGTACCGTCCCCGACAACCACCCGGTGCTGCTTCACCTCCGTGACACCCTCACGGCCGAGGAACTGGCCCGGCAATTGCCCTACCTGCGCAGTAGCACCGGAGCACGGTTCACCGTCCGGCACGAGGGCCGCGACCGCACGGTGGACGTTCGGCTCGGCCTGCGCGAGCCGGCCCGCTCCGAGCGGTACGGTGCGCACAGCGTCGAGGACCCCGAGAAGCGCGTGGAGCGGCGCGCCCAAGGCAGCTATGAGTCCTCGCACACGTCAGGGTCCGGGACGGTCCGCACCATCCCGGTGTACTGGTCGGGCCGCTACCCCATCGCCAACGCCGGACCGGTGTCAGCGGTGGACGGGGCGCTGGCGCTCGCACTGACCCACAACGAGTACGCGTCGTTCACCACCGTGACCCACATGGTGCAGACGATGACCGCTCAGCGAAGTAATGAGCTGTCCCAGCCGATCGAGTTCAGCACCGCGTGGCAGGTCCGGGTGGATCCGCCTGCCCAGCCCCCGGCGGCCGGCTGGACCGACGCCCAGACACACGGCCCCGTCACCATCTGGTTCCCCGAACACCTCGCCGTCGAGTCCAGCGGTGAACTCGCCGTCCCCGCGGATCTTGACGACCTTCCGGTATGGGGCGTCGACTCGGTGCAGGAGCCGGCCCGTCTGCTGGCCGAGGTGCGCCGAGGCTTCGCAACCGATCTCGCCGACCTGTCGGACACATCCGCTCAGGAACTCGAGACGTTCCTGTCAGAGCCGGTGCTGCGCGGCACCCTGCCGCTCCAGCGGGGCCGTGGACTGTACTCCCCGCTCCTGCTGGACAGTGACGGCAACGTCATCGGCATGCTGAAGGTGACCACCGAGGTGGCACCCGACGCCCCGACTCACCGCTCCCTCGACGGCAAGATCAACCTGGAGGCGCATGTCGCCCACACCGTCAAGATCGACAGCTCGGCAAAGTACACCAGCGGCGCAGCCCTCGACGGCAGCGTCGGCCCTTCGTTCACCAGCGACCGGGCCCAGGGGCACCCTGACGCCTCGTCCAAGGCCGCCGGGAGCTTCGCCATCAAGGGCGGTGTGAAGGGGCAGACCAACGCCACTCTTTCAGCCAGCGGTTCGGCCACGATGGCGCACGCTGTGCGCAGTAACCGCAGCCACCTCGTCGCCCCGGCTCGGGTGACCCACCGCGTCACGCTGATCAGGGCCCGCGGCGGCAGCACCGCGCTCACGTTCGGACCGTGGGACGACGGGATGCGTCTGCGCATTCTCGCCGCAGAGCAGGCCAAGGGCACGGAACACCTTCCGGGAAAGGGTGATCGCCAACTCCCCGAGGAACTGGAGAACCTGCGGACCCTCGGCGCATCGACCGCGCCCCTGGCCGTCGACGGCACGGCGCAGATGTTCGAACGTGCCGAGGCATGGCTGCGTGCCCAGGGCTTCCTCCCGCCGCTCGAAGCGGAGTTCGGGATCTTCGACGAGGCACGAGCCCAGGCGCAGCTCGCCAACCTGCGACGCTTCGAACAGGCCCGCTCCGAAATCGGCCTGCGCGCCGCGGCCGACGCCATGGTGGACGGCGGCCACCCGGAGTGGTTCGACCTGCCCGACCGCACCGGCGGAGTTCGCCGCGTCCAGCTGCGGCTGTCCGCGTTCCGCGACACCGCACCCGGCTCCGCCACGGACTCCCGGCACCGCCGGACCCTGCCGGACGTGCAGGTCATGGGAATCTCGTCGTTCTCCGCCAGCGGCACCGAGTCCAACGGGTACGCCTACGGATGGCAGGGCGGTCTCGGCGGCGGACCCAGCGGCCCGCTCGGCTCCGATGCCCCGTGGAACCTCGGCGGTACCGGTGACTACTTGTACGCCGGTCAGACCACCCACGCCTCCGCGGTCGGATCCGGGGTCAACCAGGACCAGTTCTTCATCGGCAGCGGTCAGTCCACCGAGATCTTCGACGTACCCGCCCAGTTCGCCCTGGACCTCTACGAAGGCCAGGGCAGCGAACCCGCGGTGCGGTTCGCCGACCCCGCCTCGCACCCCGACGCACACCCCACCCGGCCCGCCGACATCGAGCGCCCGGCCGAGCCCGCGGTAACACCCCCGGCGACCGTCAGCGGACTCCTCACCCTTGCCGTCCCGCGGAACCGCACGCTCCCCGCCGGTTCTCCCCGGCAGGCACCTGGCACCCACCACATTCGACCCGTCGACGCCACCGACTACGCGCGCCTGGCTCTGACGGGGCCGGACGGCAATCCCGTCGACGGTGTCATCCGGCTTCCCGACGACGCCATCATGGACGTCTTCGCCGGGTCCGCCGCCCTTCTCGACGCGTTCGAACAGATCGTCACCAACACCTATCCCGGCCACCCCGAACAGGGCCTACTGGACACCGTCAAGCAGGCTGCCACCTCAAAGGCCCCCGCTCTCGCCAAGGCCGTCGGCAAGGTGGCCGACACGTTCACCGGCTCCAGCGCCACCGACCAGAGCACACCGTTCACCGAGACCCTGCACAGCGCCCTCAGCCCCGCCAACCGACTGGGCCGCGCCCACCAGATCTTCAAGGGCAGCTACGTCATCGAGGGACTGACACTGCCCGGCCTCGGCGCCGACCATGAATTCACTGTGGAGCTCCAGGGCTATCTGCACGATGCCGAGCACCTGCACAGCGGCAAGCAGTACCTGGAGACCGACGTCGGTGCGACCGACACCACCCAGCAGCAGGTCACCAGCAGCAGAGGCCACCAGGTCGCCGTCACCGCCACATCGCTGCAACTGCCGCGCAAGACCCCCAAGGGTGCGAAGAAGCCGGAGCCCACAGGTGCGTTCAACCCGTCAGGACGGCACGCATACAGCAGCCGCACGGACCGGACACACACCCAGGGCTCCAGCACCGGTGTGACCCGCACTCCGACGGAGAGCAGCACCCTGCACCGCATCGGCAGCCGCTCCACCGTCCTCATGACCGTCCGACACGGCCGCCGCAACCTGGTCGGCAACGCACTCGGCCTGACCGGCGCCGAACCCATCACTATCGCCGTCGATCTGCCGCCCGGTACCCAGTTCCTCATGGGCGACGCCCAGTTGGCCCGCGACGCGGAGTGGTTCACCGGCCTCGACGGACTGACCGTGCCGACCCAGCCCGAGGCGACCCTGCCCCTTCCGGACCGCTTCGCCCGCACCCGGGAACCAGGTAACGCCGGCATCCTGTCGGCCAAGCAGTTCAGCGACGACGGGGCCGAGCAGCGCGACCGCCTGCGGGCCGAACTGACCGCCCTCGTCGAACGCGAGGCACCGGGCTCCACCATCCCCGGCCACCCCTCGTACCTCCCTGGCGTACGTTCGCGGATCGCCGACATGACCTCCCCGACCGCGATGCGCGCCCTGCCCGGTCGCGGTCCCCGCGGAGTGCAAGGCTTCCACTTCCGGCACGTCACCAAGGGCGGTGCCCGGCTGGTCGAGGTCACCCTGGGCGCCAGGCCCGTCCAGGACACGGCCGGACTGCGTACCGTCCGCGGCCGCCCCGCAGGCAGTGGAAGCGGTTTCGAACAGGTCCACGTACACGCCCCCGCGAACACCTCCAGCGCCGTTTCCCACAACCGCCGCCACGTCAGCACTTTCACCCCGACAGCCCGCTACCCGCGCCCGTCCGACGACACGCGAACAGACCGCACCAGCCCGGCCTTCAGCAACACCGTCAACCGTACGGACACGGACAAGACCGCGACCTCCGGCGACGACCGCTTCTGGTTGCGCACGGACAACGCGGCGGACTTCGAAGTCGACTACGAGTACACCGGGTCGGCCCGCTCCGAACTCGTCACCGACTGGCCCTTCGATGTGCCCGGCGGCATCATCGAAGCCGGTGTGCTGGCCTTGTACGACAAGGACCTGTCCCTCGGCACCTGGCTGAAACGGATGCTGCACGGCCGCCCCGCCGCCACTGTCACGGTGCCCGCGCGGGTCGCCCTGCGCTTCACCGGCAGCGAGGCGACAGCCCCCGCGACACCGGTGGCCCCCACCGCTCCCGCGGTTTCGGCTGTCCACCCCCTGCACACTCCGCGCACGGGCACCGGCCAGCCCCACATCGCAGGCGGGCAGCGGATCGTACCGACCGGGCCCACACCGGTGTTCCACTACAACGCGTACGCCGAGCTCGCGCAGGCACTGACCACTGTCGCCCCCCGGCTCGCCGCCGAGTGGCGGGCGACGACGGTGTCCGAGTCCGCGGAGGCCATTGCCGTCCGCATCGGTGAACTCGTCCAGGCCGGCAAGATCAGTCTCGACGCCTCCCGCGCCGCCGGAGTAACCCAGACCCTGCCCGGCGCCTACCCCGACGTGTTCGAGTCCGACGACCCGCCAAACCTGCAGATCGAGCTGTTCAACCCGCGACGGATCAGCGACGCCGGGGACGTCGCCCTGGACCGGCTGAGGCTGCCGACGATCGCCGCGAACAGCTCGCGCGCGGCCGGATCCGCATTCGCCACCGTCCTACAAGAGGCCTTTTCCGCCGATGGCCGCAACATCCTGGGCGCCGGAGGCCCTCTCCTCGCCCAGCAGCCGGTCAGTCAAGGTGCGGGCTCCGGCATAGCGGCGACACGGCGGGAGTGGTTCAAGGGTGGTGGCACCGCACTGCCCGAAGGCGGCCGGGGCACCCGCAGCTACGAAGTCATGGTCGACACCGTCACCACCGTCAACGGTCCCGAAGGCACGCTGTACGTGACCGGAAGCACCGAGATGCGCCTGGGCGAACGAGAGGTGCTCGGCTACGGCATCACGGACGCGCGCACCGACCCGCAGGTCTACGACCTGCGCTCCATGCTGGCCGGAATGCCCGAAGCCGATCTCCAGGACTGGACCACCCACCCCCTCGGCGACCTGCCCCGAGCGCTCGCGGACGGCCTCGACCCCAGCGACGCCGCCGCCCAGCTCTGGCTCGCCATCGGCCCCGACCCGGACGGGTCCCTGCTGGCCCGCGCCCTGTACGCCGCCTCGCGCACCGCCGCGCTTGCCGCCCGACCTGTCGAGCTGGTGCTGCGTACCGACGAAGGGTTGCGCCACTGGCGGTTCACGCCGGCCGGCGTCCTGGACAGCACGGACACAGGCACCCGTGACGCCTGGACCGGCCTGTCCGCCCAGATCACCGCCTACGCCGATGCCGTCCGTGCCCAGGACGAGGCACGGGACCGGGAGGCCGGCCTGCGCGGCCCACAGGCGCAGGGCCGCGCCGAACTCGCCGCTGCCGTAGAGGACCTCGCGAACGCCAGGCTCGGGCATCGCACGGCCACTGAGGTGTTGACCCAGACTGAGGCGGACGTCATCACGGCCCGTGCACAGCGGGATACCGTGACATCGGAGCGTGACCGGTGGCAGGAGGAGGCCCAGCGGATCACCGCCCTGCTGCTGGAGTTCCCGCGCCGGATCAGCGAGGCGACCACCGAGACCACCGAGGTGGCCGGTGTGGTGCGCGCAGCCGATCTCGTCCTGACGCACATAGCCCGACAGAAGCCGGGCACCGTTCCCCAGAACCGGGCACGCGAGGCGCAGAATCGAGCAGCTAGGGCACACACCCGCCTCGAAGCCGCGCGTGATCGACTCGACGCGCTGCGCGCTGAGCAAGAGCGTTTGCAGGGCGAGGCCAACGCCGCCCGGACCGCGCTCAAGGACGCCGCCGGTCGGCTTCCGGCACTGGAGAAGGCACTCTCCGGCGCCGAGACCGCGGCCGTCGATGCGGCGACCGAGCTCACGAACGCCAACGACCGTCTCGACCAGGCCGGCAAGGACCGCGATGCGCGGCTTACACACCTGCGCACCCTCAACCGATCCGTCGTGGAAGCACTCAAGCAGCAGTCCGAACAAGCCGACGCCCAGACCGCGGCGCACAAGCAACTGCCCGGCCTCGCCCACAGTGTGAGTGACCTCCGCCGAGCCACCGGAGAGGGCCTGGTCAGCGTCCCGCTGTCGTCCCTGGCCTCCACACCGGCCACCAGGCCGGGTCCGAAGACCACCCTGCACCCGTCGCTGGTGGTCCCGCAGCCGCAGCAAGCCCCGGTCAAATCGGAGGCGGCTGCGCAGCAGCAGGAAGAGGGTGGCAGCACGGGTGGTGCTGCCGAGGTGCCGCCTGTGCCGGGGACGTTGGAGGCGGGTGTCTCGCAGGAGCAGCAGAGCGGTGGTACGTCTGCTGCGGTCGAGGTGAAGCCTGACCCGGGCAAGCCGGTGTCGGGAGTGTCGACGGCGAGTGTCCCGCAGGAGAAGCAGGGGGGCAGCACGGGTGGTGCTGCCCAGGTGAAGCCTGTGCCGGGGTCATCGAAAGCGACGCTGCCGCAGCAAGAGCAGAGCGGCAGCACATCCAGCTCAGAGGGACAGGCCAAGGCAGCAGCCGACTCTTCGAACGCCCCCGCGAACGCAACCGGCGGGCCGGCTCGCGGGCGACTCCTGCGTATCGTGGCCAATGGTGAGTGCCTGCTCTACTCCGTGATCGGGAGCGTTCCGCGGTTGGTGAGAGATGCGCTGCCCGGTCTGGCCACCGCTCGTCCCGATGTCCACCGGTGGCTCTCTGACACGGACGGCGTCCGCACTGTGCTGGCGCACCAGGAGAATGTGTTCTCGCACACCGGCAGGATGCCTTCGCACGCGAGCGCGGCGGCCGCCGCTGCTGCGCTGCGCGGGTTCATCGCAGACTATCTGGACCAAGCGATCGCCACCGAGACGCTCCCCTACGAAATCATCGGCCAACTGCGTCGTTCCACCGTCGGGGAGTTCGGGCAGCAGCTACAGGATCCCGGTACGACGCGTGCCGATCTGCTGAGCCTGGCGGAGTGGCATGGGCTCGGTGCACCGGAAGCCCTCGCCGGTCTGACGGACGCAGAGCTGCGCGAGCAGGTGCTTGCCGCGTACCCGGCAAGCACCGCAAGGCCGACTTCCGAGGAGCTGGCACCTCTGCTGGCGGCCGTGGAGAACTGGAGCACCAACTGGGCGACATCGTACGGTGAGACGTTCCTGGCATTGACGGCCCACGCCCTCGGTGTCACCTTCGACGTCGCCCGGTCTTTCGCCGACGGGCCGGACATCGTAGTCTCCCAGCACGGGCCCCAAGCTGTCGGTACACCGCATGTCGAGGTCTACTACAGCCCCACCAGCAGCCACTACAGCGCCTCCGATGCCGAGAAGGGGGCTTCCGGATCCGGTGTGGTGCATGGTGCTCCGTCGGGTCGGTTCACTCCTGATGTGATGGCGGCGTTCTATCGGGCGTATGCGGACTACCTGTTCGGGTTGGGTTCGGCTGTGTCGGACTTCGACAGTGTGTTCTATGCGTTTGTGGATGAGCAGGAGGTGGTGTCGCCGCGGTTGGCGGGTGATGAGCGGTTGCGTCCGCAGATGGTGCGGTTCCATGACGAGTTGCTGGGGTTGCGTGCGGAGCGGGCGGCGATGGCGACGCGGATCAGCCATGAGCCGGGTGAGTCGATGTTGCTGTATCGGAAGATGTCGACGGTGGAGGCGCGTCAGTTCCTGACGGCGCGGGATGCGAAGTCGGCGTTTCGGTCGGCGATGGCTTACAACCAGAGTGCGGAGTATCGGAAGTTCTTCACGACGTCGTTGTCGCATACGAATGGGTTCAGTAACGCGAATGCTGCCTCGGATGAGGAGGTGGTGGTCGAGTTCGCCTTGTCGTGGAAGGACTACTGGAGGTTCATTGGTACGTACGGGACGCCGAACCAGGCGTCGGGTGCGTATCAGGTCCGGGATTCGGCGTTGGTGCATCAGGAGCGGTTGCGTGCGGGGGCCGGGGCGAACTTCCGTTACCAGGACGATGTCGCTGATGTGATCGAGGGGGAGACGCATCACAACATCGGTATCGGTCATGGGAATGCGGCGGCGTTCGCGCGGTTGGTGACTGATCTGCGTGTGGTGTCGGACGGTGAGGTGCGGGGTGCGGCGCGGGCGGCTGCGAGTGATGTACGGGAGGACTTGCGGTGGATGGCGTCGCAGTTGGTCGACCGCAAGCTTGCTGCGGCGGGTGGTCGTGCGCATGGGGAGCCGTTCGGTCTCGACGTGTTCGAGGACGGTGGTACTGCGGGTGGTGTGGTGTCCGATGCCGCGGTGTCAGTTCCGGAGGCGGTGGAGCCGGCGAACGCGGATGCGTTGGTGGCTGACCTGTCGGTGCTTTCGGCGTTGGAGTTGTTGGACGCGGTGGCGTTGCTGCCGGTGGGTGTGCGGCGTTGGTTGGCTGGTCAGTCCGGGTTTGTGGCGGGTGTGCGGTCGCGGTTGTCGGTGGGGGAGTTCGCTCAGTTCGGTGCGCGGTTGTTGGTGGTGGTGCCGGGTGAGTCGGTGCG
>NZ_JBHXFA010000218.1:0-8719 GCF_042724175.1 Streptomyces sp. NPDC127084 | reverse complement strand
CGGCACCTCGCTGCGTTGTCGAATCACCCGAGTACATCCAGTACGAGGGCGATCTCCCCCTGCCTTCGGCGGGGGGACCCCCACCGCCTTGCGATGTACCGCACCGGACGCCGCGAGCTTCCCGGCCAACCTATCCGGTCACAGCACTAGTGAGCGGGGAGCGGTACTCGCCACGTCAATCGCGTACCCCATGGCGGCGCCGCCTGGACGCTCAACGAGCCGCCCAGCAGGCGCGCGCGGTCTTCGAGATTGGCCAGGCCGCTGTGAGGGGCGTTTTTCGAGACTCCGATGCCGTTGTCCGTTACGGTCAGAGTGAGTGATTCATCCTCGACGACCACGGAGACTTCCGCCGCTCCGGCATGGGCGTGTCGGGCGATGTTCGACAAAGCCTCCCTCAAGACTGCGAGCAGGTGCTCGGCGACCGCAGTGGGTACGACTGTGTCGATAAGACCGTCCATCCGCAGCGCGGGAGTGAAGGACAACTGCGGCAGTGCGTCTTCCACAATCTGGACGATGCCAACGCGCAGTCCCTGCCGGGAGCCGCTGTTGTGACGGCGAATCCCGAAGACCGCGGATCGGATGATGCTCGTAGTCTCATCAAGGTCGTCGACGGCCCGAAGCAGTCGTTCCCTGACCTCGGGACGCTCCACGAACCGCAGCACGCTCTGCACTGTCATGCCGGTTGCGAAAAGTCGCTGAATCGCGACATCGTGCAGGTCGCGGGCGATGCGGTCGTGGTCCTCCAACAAGGCCAGTTCCTCGGAAGCGTGTTTACGCTCGGTTAGTTCGATGGCCAAGGCGGCGGAGCCGACGAACCCCATCAAGGGCTCTGTCTCCGATCGCGTGAAGGGGATCTGTCCCACGGATCGCGCCAGTATGAGCACTCCACGTACGCTCTGCCGCGTGCGCATGGGGACCGCGACCACCGGTCCATAAGGGTTCTCCAGGGCGAGGCCGGCCAGGGGGCCTGGATCACTGGTGGCATCGGAACAGATGACATCCTTGGCCGCGATCGCTTTCTTGGCAAGTGTCCCTCCGCTGGGGAGGATAGCGCCTAGGTGAGCGGCGGAACCGACTCCTACGGCATATCCGACGTAGAGGTCGTCCCCGCTGTCCACGGGGAGTAGAACCAGTCCCAGGTCTGCGGCCAGAATGCGGCAGGCGTGACCCGCGATCAATTCCAGTGCCCGGGGCCCCAGCCACTCGCGCTCGTCTACCCCTGACAGAAGGCCACTTGACATTTCCGCATTTGCATCCAGCCATTGTTGGAAGTAGGCGGCCCGCTCGCGTGATTGAGTACTGTCAATGGCCATGCCCGAGGCAGCGGCCAGGGCGGAGACGGCCGCTTGATCATCCTGGTCAAACGTCTGCCCGGTTTGCTTTTCCGTCAAGTAGAGGATGGCGAAGACTCGCCCCCCTGCTTTGACCGGCACCCCGAGCGAGGGCCTCATCGGGGGGTGGTGCTCGGGGAACCCGCAAGAGGCTGGATGTCGTGACAGGTCGTCGAGCCTCAAAGGTTCCGGGTTGCGAATGACCTCGCCCAACACTCCCTCTCCCGACGGGTACGGCCCCATCGCTGCGGCTTCCTCCTCCGTCAGGCCAACTGTGAGGAACTGCGAGAGCCGTCCGTCGCTCCCGAGGACGCCTAGAGCGCCATGCTGGGCATCCACCAGTGCTACGGCTGCCTGTGCAATGCGGAGCAGTAGCCGGGGCAGCGCCTGCTCCGCCGCAACCCACGAGATGGCCTCATGCAGAGCCTGGAGCTGGTTCCCTCCCTGCCTGGCCGTCACAACCCGTGTCGGGACCTCAGCGGAACGCGGCTGGGGCGGACCCGCAACATCACCGCCATCCTCCATGTCCGCAGACTCCTTCTCAACGAAACATAACGGTCAGAATATCTGTTACTGGTGCAAAACTGCATGCGTGGTGGTGTGTGTGCAAGATGCATCAAGTTTCCTGGAGGTGCTCACCACGGTGCCGAGATGTAAGGGGCCGCAGACTCAGGCAGGCTGAGCCTGGCCCCGGAGTGTGGCATTGGCCTCGGGCAGGGGGACTCGCCGAGCACACAGGCGCGGCCGTGGTTGCGGCGGTCATCACCGCGCACATGGTCTTGCGGAAGGAAGTGCCCCGCATCTGCGCTTCGACGACGCTATCGCCGTAAGGCGATGCGGCCACGCGGATGAGCCATCAGGGCGGGCCAGTGGGCTTCAGGGATGCGGGGCGGTCCGGGGGCGGCCCGAAGCCTGGCGGGCGGCATCGCCCGCCTGAGAGGCGAACGCGCCAGAGGGTGCAACCTTTAGTCCATGAAACAGATCTTGTGATCCGTATGCTGGATCGCGAACAGGGGAGAAGGGAAGACCTTGGCTCGCGACGTCTTCGAGCGGGGAAGCGCCGGATACGAGCAGGCCCACTGGACACCGTGTGGAACGCCCGGGTGCCTCTCCGTTATCCCGACGTGATCGTGCGAGCTCTTCAGTGGAGTCGCAGCGCGAGCCGTCGGGCCTTGAGCGGGGTGGATGGCGGGGCATCGATAGGCTTCGCTACCGCTGCGGAGGAGCGGCGACCGCTTGTCGCCCACTCGGTCATGCCCGCAATCATCCTCTACGTTCGGGCAGTTATACAGCGTCGGGTATGGGGGGAGCTGACCGACTGCTTGGCACGGCAGGGTGTTTGAGGAGTCGGTGGAAGGCGACAAGCAGGAGGGCGCAGAGGGTGACTCCCGCAGCAGCGTTGACGCCGGCGGCATGGAGAGAGGCATCAGCGAGAAGGGTTCCGCATAGCGCAGAGCCGCCGGCGATGCCTGCTGCGACCGCGGTGGCCAGCCAGGCGAAGGCTTCGGTGATGGTGCCCGGGGGCGCCTGCTGAGGTGTGAGGGTGAAGGCTGCCGTCAGCAGAGGCGTGAAGAACACACCGGCAAGGAGACTGACCAGTGCTGTGGCAGTGGGCCCGGGGACGAGTGCGAGCAGCCAGTAGGCCGCCGCCATCAAGGTGGCCGCTGCGGCGGCAATGACCGGCAGGGCGGCTGTCTTGCGCGGGTGCCGGGACTGCGACACCGCGGTACCCGCCAGCGCCCCGATGGAGGCGATGGCCATCAGGGTGCCGGCTCCGCCCGGTATGGGATGTTGTTCGGCATAGGCGATGGTGAAGACGTTGAAGGAGCCGATAGCCCAGCCCGAACCGGTCAGTGCGATGAGCATCACCACCAGTCCTGGGCTGTGCAGAGCGCCAAGCCAGCGTCGCCGGGGCGGGGCGGTCGTCCATGCTTTTGAGGGTGTGGACGTCGCCATTATGAGCGAGCCCAGCAGGCCCAGTGCCGCAGCGGCCCAGAGGGCCGAGCGAGCCGGACCGATGGCGGCAAGTCCCACGACCAGGAGTGGACCGACGATGAAGATCAATTGTTGGGAGCCCGCGTTGAGGGCGTAGGCCGCATCCACCGCCTTTTGTTTCGTGCCCACCAGGCTCGGCCACAGAGCCAGGAGGCACGGCTCCAATGGTGGCGCTGCCAAGCCTGCCACCACGGAGCCCAGCAAAACGGTCCACCTGGTGTCCGGAGAGAGTGCGACCAGAGCGAATCCTCCGCCAGAGAGGCATGCGGCGGGCACGAGTACGCGTGGCTGGCCCAGTCGGTCCACTGCCCGGCCCAGCGCTGCCCCGCCGATCCCCGAGGCGATCGCGAATAGGGCTGAGGCTGTTCCCACGAGTTGATAACTCTCCCCGGCTTGCCGCAAGGCCAGGGCGATCGCGAGCGTCGACATGGCCGTGGGCAGCCGTCCCACAAGGGAGCCGCCCAGCAGCCGGCACACATGGGGAAGCCTAAGCAGTCCGATAAACAAAGGAAGGACACTTCGGTACGACGCCGTACGCCCTGTCCCTGTCGCAGCCAGACGTGGGCGCTCCTGCGTCAAGCCAAGGGAGGTCGTGGGCCATCCGATCCCGCTTGGTGCGCAGGTATCGCAGGTTGTGCTCCCCGGGGGCGGTAAGCACTGGCTCACGGGAATTGATCTTCACGTTGTAGCGGGCAAGGCCGTCGGACTTGTCCGGGTTGTTGGTCAGTAGACGCAGCGAGCGCACTCCCAGATCGGCCAGCATCTGCGCAGCGACACCATAGTCACGGGCATCGACGGGCAGGCCGAGCTCCACATTGGCCTCAAGGGTGTCCCGTCCCCGTTCCTGCAGCTCATAGGCACGCAGCTTCGACAGCAGCCCGATTCCGCGCCCCTCGTGGTCACGCAGGTAGAGCACGACACCGCGGCCTTCGGAAGCAACGCGGGCGAGGGATTTCTGCAACTGAGCCTCGCAGTCACAGCGCAGGGAATGGAACACGTCGCCGGTCAGGCACTGGGAGTGGACCCGGACCAGGACGTCCTCGCCCTCTCCGATGTCGCCGACGACCAAGGCGATGTGTTCGACACCGTTGGACGTACTGCGATAGCCGTAGGCACGGAAGTCACCGAAGGCCGTAGGCAGCCAAGCCTCGGCTTCCCGACGAACAGCATGGCGACGATAGGCGATGATCTGCTCGATGGAGATGATCGTGAGGTCGTGCTCACGGGCAAAGCTGACCAAGTCCGGAAGGCGGGCCATGGTGCCATCCTGGTTGGCTATCTCCACGATCGCTGCAGCAGGCCGAAGTCCGGCGAGCATCGCCAGATCCACTCCCGCTTCCGTATGCCCGTTTCGAGCAAGGACGCCCGCCGACCGCGCTCGCAGCGGGAAAACGTGGCCAGGCTGGGTAAAGCTTTCCGGCGAGCACTCGCCCGAAGCAAGAAGTCGAATGGTCGTGGACCTGTCGGCGGCAGAAATCCCGGTGCTGACACCGTAGACGGAGCTGGCGTCGACCGAGACGGTAAATGCCGTCTGATTGGTCTCCGTGTTGCGGGCCACCATCGGCGGCAGGCCCAGACGGTCCAGATCCGAGCCTGCCATGGCAACGCAGATCAGCCCCCGACACTCGGCCATCATGAACGCAACAATCTCGGGCGTGACCTTCTCAGCCGCCACCACGAGATCTCCCTCGTTCTCGCGGCTCTCGTCGTCCACCACGATCACGGGCCGACCGACCTCCATGTCGGCGATGGCACGTTCCACGGTGTTCAGGACGACGGCCCGATCACAATCACTGGGCTGAACTGCGGTAGACATGCACTTTCCCTTCGCGGTCCGTGTTGCCGGCAGACGCCGGCGCATTCACACATCACGCCTAGAATTACCCAGCACGCCATGTGTACCGATATGTCCTATTGGTCCGTTCTGGCGGTACGGTCGGCCACAGCGCCTGGCCATTCGGCCACAGCCAGGCGTCCCAGGACGCGTATCGAGTCGTGATCATCGGGTGGTCCTGGTGAGGTCTTTGATCCAGATCATCGAGGCGTGCAGGTGGGGACTGGCGAGGTAGCTGTCGGGAGTCTTGTCGTATCGGGTGTCTCACCGTCCCAGCTCCGGCCTCCTGGTACGTCACGCTCTGGGGCGGGGGAGGCACGCGGAGCCGACGTGAGCCGACCGGTGCACTGATGTCCGGGCGGGGACTCATGGGACATGGCCCGGCACCCGGCTCAGGTTCCGGGGAGGATACGGCGCGTTTCGTAGGCCCACATCGCGATCTCGACCCGGTTGCGGGCGCCGAGTTTGGCCATCAGGCTGGCCAGATGCGTCTTCACTGTGCTGAGGCTGATGTGCAGTGCATCGGCGATCTCGGTGTTGGTCAGCCCGCGGGCGACGGCGAGGAGCACCTGCTCCTCGCGGGCGGTGACGGGGGAGACCGGCTGGGCCGCGGGCCGGCCGGCGGGCAGGTCCGCGAATGCCTGGAGCAGACGGACGGTGACGCTGGGCGCGATGAGCGCCTCACCGTCGGACGCCGAGCGTACGGCCTGGGCCAGAAGGTCTGGTCCTGTGTCCTTGAGGAGGAATCCGCGGGCGCCGGCACGCAGTGAGCCGTAGACGTACTCGTCGAGGTCGAACGTGGTGATGACCACCACGGCCAGCGGGTCGGCGACGCCCGGGCCGGCGATCAGCCGGGTGGCCTCGAGCCCGTCGAGTACGGGCATGCGGATGTCGAACAGGCAGACTTCGGGGCGCAGTTCGCGGGCCAGTCGTACCGCTTCGTGTCCGTCGGCGGCCTCGCCGACCACCTCGATTCCGGGCTGGGCGTTCAGCATGATCCGCAACCCGGTGCGGATGATCGCCTGGTCGTCAGCGACGAGGACGCGAATGGCCACGGTCGCTCCTCGCTCTGGGCAGCTCGGCTTCGACATACCAGCCCTGGTCGGCGCCGGGGCCGGCTTGTAGTTTGCCGCCGAGCAGGACAGCGCGCTCGCGCAGTCCGGCAAGTCCGTATCCGTCGCGACCTCGGCCGGTGCGTTGGCCGTTGTCGCGCGCGCTCACCCGTACCGTGTGCCGTTCCGCGGTGACCCGGACGACGACCTCGGTCGCGTTGACCGCATGGCGCATGGCGTTGGTCACCGACTCCTGCACGATGCGGTAGACGGCAGCGTCCAAGGCCGGGGGCAGCGTGTCCAGTTCGCCGTCGAGCCCCAGGTCGACCTTGAGGCGACCATCCGGCGTGCGCACCAGGCGGTCCAGATCCGCGACGCCGGCAGGCGGCGCCAGCTCGGCGCCGACCCCGCGGTCGCGCAGCGCGGCGACCATGGCTCGCATTTCCTCCAGCGTGCGCGCCCCTTCCTCCTCGACCCCCTCCAGCGCCTCGGCGGCGGCGGACGGGTCGGTGGCCGCGAGCACCCGGCCCGCCTGGGCGCGGATCACCATGGCCGACACGTGGTGGGCCACCGTGTCGTGCAGTTCCCGGGCGAGCTGCTCACGCTCGCGGGAGCGTACCTGCTCCAACTGCCGCTCGCGAGCGGTCCCCCAGAATCGCACGGCGGCCCCGATCAAGCCGGGCGCCGACAGGAAGACGAAGCCCCCGACCTGTTCGGCGGCCGGGGTTTCGTCCGTGACGGCGCACAGCGCGAAGGCCGCCAGGATCACCGCGCCGCCCAGCACGATCTCCCGTCCCGATCCCCACCGTGGCAGCGCGTACACCAGCACGAGCACGACCGCGCCGGTGTACAGGCCGACGGGCTCGCGCGGTGCGGCGACGAGCGAGGGCACCTGGAGCAGCATCGACGAGCCGAACGCCAGCGTGACCATCGCCAGCGGGCGGGTCCGGCGCCACAGGGGCAGCAGGCACAGCCATACGGCGAACACCACCGCCACCGGCCGCCACACGACGTTCTCGCGCAGGGTGGCCTCCAGCACCACACCGCCCAGGCCCGCGGCGAGCAGCGCCCAGTCCCGCCGCACCCGGGCGGGCGCGTCGGGCGGCCGGGGTTCGGTCCACAAGGTTCGCAGGTCGTCTCGCAGCACGGTTCTCAGCGTAGGGACCGTGCCGTGCCGCGCATCGGCCGAAAGGACTGGGCGTCACTCCGACTTGGGGCTGACGGATCCGCGGCCCGCGAGCCGATGCCGCAGAGCGCCGTGGCGACGAGCCTCGGCATCGTGGGGGGTACAAGGACGGCCGACGAGGTGGTTGGAGGAACCGATGCTCTCGAAAGCCCTGTTGCGCCTGGGCACAAGCGCCGCCCGCCATCCCTGGCGGGTGATCGCGGCATGGCTGATTGCCGCCACGCTTGCCGTCCTCGCCGCCATCGCCATCGGCGGGCGGACCGCGGACTCGATGACCGCTCCGGGACTGGACTCCCAACGGGCCGCGCAACTTATCGAGCGGGCCGGCACCGGCCAGGAGGGGATGACCGCCCAAGTGGTCGTCACCCCCCTCGACGGCGGTGCGACGTTCTTCGACCACGGCAGCGCGCGCACCGCTCTCACGCGGCTGCAGACCGAGGTGAAGCGGCTGCCGCACGTGCTCGGCACGAGCGACCCGGCGGGGGCACTCGACGCAGGCGGGGGAAAGGCCGTGCGCGGCGGCCTCGTCTCGGCCGACGGGCGGATCGCGGTCGTCCGGGTGCAGTACCCCGACCAGAGCCGGCTGTCGACCGAAGACCTCGACGCCCTTGTCGATCTCGGCGACCGGCTGCGCGCCGAACTGCCCCTGCGCATCGAGATGGGCGGGAACCTCTTCTACGCCTTCTCCGACCCCGACGGCGGCACGAGCGAGTTGATCGGCCTCCTCGCCGCGGCCGCGGTCCTGTTCCTGGCGTTCGGTTCGCTCGTCGCCGCCGCGCTGCCGATCGCCATGGCGGTCTTCGGACTGACCGTCGGGGTCGCCACGATGACGGTACTGGCGGGGGTCACGGACGTCCCCACGTTCGCACCGGTCCTGGGCAGCATGGTCGGGCTCGGAGTGGGCATCGACTACGCGCTGTTCGTGCTCGCCAGGCACCGGGAGTACCTCGCGCGCGGGCTCGATCCGCACGAGGCGGCCGGACGAGCGGTGGCCACGGCGGGGCGGCCGGTGGTCTTCGCCGGCGGCACCGTCGTCGTATCGATCCTCGGCCTGGCGGTCGCGAACGTACCGTTCATGACGGTGGGCGGGCTCGCCGTCTCGATCGTCGTTCTGACCATGGTGGTCGCGTCGGTGACGCTGCTGCCGGCCTTCCTCGGCGCCGCTGGCCCACGCCTGGCCCGGGCCGGCCGGATCGGCCGGGCTCTGCAGACCAGGAAGCTGGGCCGACTCGCACGGCGGCGGGGCGCCCCCCCCCGGGGCGCCCCCCCCCCCCCGGCGGGGGGGGGGGTGTGTGGGGGGTGGGCACAACCCCCGCCGCAC
>NZ_JBHXFA010000217.1:0-8756 GCF_042724175.1 Streptomyces sp. NPDC127084 | reverse complement strand
CCCCCGATCACGCACTACAGCACTCCCTGCCGCATCGCGCTGGTCACCGCCGCGGTACGGCCGGCCGCGTCCAGCTTGTTGAAGATCCGCAGCAGATGGGTCTTCACCGTCGAATCGGCGACATGGGCCGGCGTCCGATCTCCGCGTTCGTCGAGCCCTTAGCCACCAGCCGCAGTACGGCCACCTCGCGCTCCGTGAGCCGTGGGCGCTCCGGCCGGGTGCGCAACTGGTCCATCAGCCGGGCCGCCACCGACGGCGCCAGGACCGTCTCCCCGCGCACGGCCGCGCGTACCGCGCCCGCGAGTTCGGCCCGTGCCATGTCCTCGAGCAGATAGCCCGAGGCGCCCGCCTCCACGGCACGCAGGATGTCCCGCTCCGTCTCGTACGTGGTCAGCACGACGACCCCGGCAGGGCAGACCCGCCGCCCGCCGTCATCCGGGCGATGGAGTCGACACCGTCGCCATCCGGCATGCGCAGGTCCATCAGCACGATGTCAGGCCGCAGTTCGATGGTGAGGACCTCCGCCTGAGGTCCGTTCGCGGCCTCCCCAACCACCTCCAGACCGGGCTCCGCGCTGAGCATCCCGCGCAGGCCCGTACCACCGGGTGGTCGTCGGCGAGCAGGATGCGGATCATGGCTGACTCCTCAGGGTGACGGTGACCTGGTGCCCTCGCCGGGCGCGCACGCACGGCCCGGCCCGTCCCGGCCGGGTCGGTGCCGAGCACCCGGACATCACCGGCGTCACGGTCGCGGTAGCCCTGGAGGATCTCCACGGTCGGCTCTTGCCGGCTCCGTTGTGCCCCAGCAGACCGAAGACGTCGCCCCGCCCTGTCGAGAGGTCCAGCCCGTCGAGCGCGGTGACCTCTCCGTACTGCTTGCGCAGACCACGCACTTCCACCGCCGTTGTCGTCATGCCCCCCACACTCGTGCGGAACCCCGGCCACCGGGCCCCGGGCGGACGTGCTTATGTCCACCGAACGGTGGACACCGGCGTTGGTGCGGCAGAATGACCGTGCCAACCAGTGACCCGAGTGATGGAACGGCGATATGACGACGAGTGCGGTTGACGGCGTGTCCTCCGGCGAGGAGAAGCCGGGCGGGGTGCGCGGTGCGGTCGGGGCCGGTCGTGCGTTCGCCTGGCTCCTGGTGGTCACCGGCGCCGCGGGACTGCTCGCCTCCTGGGTCATCACGATCGACAAGTTCAAGATCCTCGAAGCCAAGATCGCGGGAACCACGTTCACGCCCGGATGCAGCCTCAACCCGATCGTCTCCTGCGGCAGCGTCATGGAGAGCGACCAGGCGTCCGCCTTCGGCTTCCCCAACCCGATGCTCGGCCTCGTCGCCTACGGCATCGTGATCTGCGTCGGGGTGAGCCTGCTGGCCGGTGCGCGCTTCCCACGGTGGTACTGGCTGACGTTCAACGCCGGCACGCTCTTCGGCGTCGCCTTCTGCACCTGGCTCCAGTACCAGTCGCTGTACAACATCAACGCCCTGTGCCTGTGGTGCTGTCTGGCCTGGGTCGCCACGATCTTCATGTTCTGGTACGTGACCGCGCACAACGTCCGCGCCGGGCTGCTCCCGGCGCCGGCCTGGGCCGGGAAGTTCCTCGACGAGTTCACCTGGGTCCTGCCCGTGCTGCACACCGGTGTGATCGGCATGCTGGTGCTGACCCGCTGGTGGGACTTCTGGACCCGCTGAGCCAGGCTCAGAGGCGGGAGCTGATGCGCGAGCGGCTCCCGGCAGTCCGGTACGGCGCTGACGGCGCTGACGGCGGTGTCAGTGGGGTGACCTAGGCTTCACGTCGTGGAGCCCGATCTCTTTACCGCAGCGGCCGAGGAGCGCCAGGAGAAGGACCCGTCCGCCAGCCCCCTGGCCGTACGGATGCGTCCGCGCACCCTGGACGAGGTCGTGGGCCAGCAGCATCTTCTGAAGCCCGGGTCGCCGCTGCGGCGGCTGGTCGGCGAAGGCGGTTCGGGTCCCGCGGGTGTCTCGTCGGTGATCCTGTGGGGGCCACCGGGCACGGGCAAGACGACCCTCGCCTATGTCGTCTCGAAGGCCACCAACAAGCGCTTTGTCGAGCTCTCGGCGATCACCGCGGGGGTCAAGGAGGTCCGGGCGGTCATCGACGGTGCCCGCAGGGCCGCGGGCGGCTTCGGTAAGGAGACGGTGCTCTTCCTGGACGAGATCCACCGCTTCAGCAAGGCGCAGCAGGACTCCCTGCTGCCGGCCGTCGAGAACCGCTGGGTCACCCTCATCGCCGCGACCACCGAGAATCCGTACTTCTCGGTGATCTCCCCGCTGCTCTCCCGCTCACTGCTCCTCACGCTGGAGCCGCTCACCGATGACGATCTGCGCGCCCTGCTGCGCCGTGCGCTCGAAGAGGAGCGGGGGCTCGGCGGAGCGCTGACACTGCCCGATGACGCGCAGGCGCATCTGCTGCGGATCGCCGGGGGTGACGCCCGGCGGGCGCTTACCGCGTTGGAGGCCGCGGCGGGTGCGGCGATCGCCAAAGGCGAGCAGGAGATCCGGCTGGGCACCGTGGAGGAGACCGTCGACCGCGCGGCGGTGAAGTACGACCGCGACGGCGACCAGCACTACGACGTCGCGAGCGCACTGATCAAGTCCATCCGCGGCTCCGACGTCGACGCCGCGCTGCACTATCTGGCGCGGATGATCGAGGCGGGGGAGGACCCGCGGTTCATCGCACGCCGTCTGATGATCTCGGCGAGCGAGGACATCGGACTCGCCGATCCGGCGGCACTGCCGACGGCGGTCGCCGCTGCCCAGGCCGTGGCCATGATCGGCTTTCCCGAAGCGGCGCTGACCCTCAGCCATGCCACGATCGCGCTCGCGCTCGCCCCGAAGTCCAATGCGGCCACGACGGCGATAGGCGCGGCCCTCGCGGATGTGCGCGGCGGGCTCGCCGGACCGGTGCCTGCCCATCTGCGGGACGGCCACTACAAGGGCGCGGCCAAGCTGGGCCATGCCCAGGGCTATGTCTATCCGCATGACGTCCCGGGTGGCATCGCCGCCCAGCAGTACGCCCCGGACGCGATCCACGGCAAGCGCTACTACGAGCCCACCCGCTACGGCGCGGAGGCGCGCTACGCGGATGTGGTGGAGAAGGTCCGCGAGCGGTTGCGGGGCGAGCAGAAGAGCGACTGAGCCCGTTGCGCCGGGCCGGGGCGTGCACCGTGGATGCGGGTCTCGCCCCGGACTTCCCCCGGGGTCCCCGGGACGGGCCTGAGCTGCCGGGCTGACCGCCGCCCGGGGCCCGGACACTCCGGGCGCCCCCCGGGGTTCGGCACACCGGACACGCCGCGCTCGGTGCCACGGGTCGCACCGGGCTGCCGGCGGAGCGCCTACCCAAGGGCCGCCGCGAACAGCCTGTGCATCTCCTGCCGCAGGCCCGCCACGTCCTCGACCGGCTCGGGGAAGTCGAAGCGCGCGTCGAGGACCGCGCCGTCCGTCCCCGTGAGCCGCACTCGCAGCCCGAAGCGGTCCACTGCCAGCGGCACCACCTCGCGCACCTCCGCCGGGCCGGTGCCCGGTCGGCCGCCGAGCAGGGTGCACAGTGCGCGCACCTGGTCGCCGTGCGCGGAGTGCAGATGCTGGAGCAGGTCCGCCTCGTGCCGCGCGATCGGATCAGGCCGGGCCGCCGCCAGCAGCTCGGGATTCACACAGCCGGCGCCCCATAGGTCGTCCAGCGAGATCTCGCCGACCTCCAGCCGCACCGGCATCCAGGCCGGTTGTTCGCCGTCGCTCTCCGGTACGGCCCCGACGGGGTGCCGCTCGGCGAGCAGCTCGATGCAGCGGCCCCGGTCCTCGCCTCGCGCGGCGGTCAGCCAGCCGGCCAGCCGGGCCCGGCCCCGTACGCGCTGGCGCACCGCGACCGGGGCGATATCCGTGATCTCCATCACGCAGGTCAGATCGTCGTCCTGTGCGTAGGCGGCGGCCCGTGCCGTGGGAGAATCCCATGGCACCAGGAGTACGACATCGCCCTCGGGTGTCACCGTGCGGGCCGCGGGCTCCCAGAATCCGGGAGCGTGGTCGCGAGCACCCGGCAGGGTGAGGGATACTGAGGCCTTGTATTCAACGAGGGTTCGTACGCGCTCGGCCTTGGTGGGCTGTCGAGCGCCTTCCCTGGGACGCGGCTGACCTTGTTCATCGTCGTCGTAAGCAGTCACCGACTCGTTCGAGTGGTCTGAACTGCGATGCGCACTGGGCAGGGGGATCCCATGCGGTCGAGACATTACGTCCTCCTCGCTAAGGTAAGGCTCACCTAACTTACATGGAGGTAGGTTCCCCGTGAACCAGTCGCGACCCAAGGTCAAGAAGTCGCGTGCACTCGGCATCGCCCTGACGCCGAAGGCCGTCAAGTACTTCGAGGCTCGCCCCTACCCGCCGGGTGAGCACGGCCGTGGCCGCAAGCAGAACTCGGACTACAAGGTCCGTCTGCTCGAGAAGCAGCGTCTCCGCGCTCAGTACGACGTCTCCGAGCGTCAGCTGGTTCGCGCCTACGAGCGCGCCAGCAAGGTCCAGGGCAAGACCGGTGAGGCCCTCATCATCGAGCTCGAGCGCCGTCTCGACGCGCTGGTGCTGCGCTCCGGTATCGCCCGCACGATCTACCAGGCCCGTCAGATGGTCGTCCACGGCCACATCGAGGTGAACGGCGGCAAGGTCGACAAGCCGTCCTTCCGTGTGCGCCCCGACGACGTCGTGACGGTCCGCGAGCGCTCCCGCGCCAAGCACCCGTTCCAGGTCGCCCGTGAGGGTGGTTACGCCCCCGACGGCGAGACCCCCCGCTACCTTCAGGTCAACCTGAAGGCGCTGGCCTTCCGCCTGGACCGGGAGCCGAACCGCAAGGAGATCCCGGTGATCTGCGACGAGCAGCTCGTCGTCGAGTACTACGCCCGCTGATCCAGCGGCCGTAGCGCCATCGGCTTCACGCCTGAGCCCGTCTCTCCGCGCCTTCCCGGCCGGAGCGGCGGGCTCTCGCGTTACCGCGCCTTCCCGCCCGGGGACGCTCGGGCCGCCGCACATGCCATACCGCCTCAAGTCCGGGTCGTATCGCAAAGCTCAGGACCCCTGATCCGGTACGGGACGCGACCTCCGGCGCGATAGGGTCGGATGGCGACTTCGCCGGGCCCACGACAAGCCCGATGACGAAGCCTCAACGAGGAAAGCCCCAACAACGATCAGGGAGCGGTGCAGCGTGACCGGTGGAGAGGTTGCCGGGATCCTGGTGGCCGTCTTCTGGGCGATCCTGGTCTCCTTCCTCGCCGTGGTGCTGGTGAGGCTGGCCCAGACGCTCAAGGCGACCACCAAGCTGGTGGCGGACGTGACGGAACAGGCGGTGCCGCTGCTGGCGGACGCCTCGGCGACAGTGCGGTCCGCGCAGACCCAGCTCGACCGGGTCGACGCCATCGCCTCCGACGTCCAGGAGGTCACCTCCAACGCGTCGGCGCTGTCCACCACCGTCGCCTCCACCTTCGGCGGCCCGCTCGTCAAGGTCGCGGCGTTCGGTTACGGGGTACGCCGGGCACTGAGCCGCAACAAGACGGGCGACGCCCCGGCAGGTGAGCGGATCAGGCGCACCGTCGTCCTCGGGCGCACCATCCCCGCCGCCCGGCGCGGCAGGCAGAAGGGCTGATCGAGCGATGTTCCGCCGTACGTTCTGGTTCACCGCGGGCGCCGCGGCCGGTGTGTGGGCCACGACCAAGGTCAACCGAAAGCTCAGGCAGCTCACGCCGGAGAGCCTCGCCGCCCAGGCTGCCGACAAGGCGGTCGAGGCCGGGCACCGCCTCAAGGACTTCGCGCTCGACGTCAGGGCCTCGATGGCCCAGCGCGAAGCCGAGCTCGGCGAAGCGCTCGGCATCGAGGCCCCCGCCGACCGCGGCCTCCCCGCACCGCGGCGCCCCGCCGCCCTCGGCGACCGCACCGAAAACCACAAGCAAGACACCAAGCACTACGGGATCCTGGACAGCAGGTACCCGTACGACCGGAATGAGGACCACTGATGGAGTCGGCTGAAATCCGCCGCCGCTGGCTGAGCTTCTTCGAGGAGCGCGGGCACACCGTCGTGCCTTCGGCGTCGCTCATCGCGGACGACCCGACTCTGCTGCTGGTCAACGCGGGCATGGTGCCCTTCAAGCCCTACTTCCTCGGTGAGACCAAGCCGCCCGCCCCGCGCGCCACCAGCGTGCAGAAGTGCGTGCGCACGCCGGACATCGAAGAGGTGGGCAAGACCACCCGCCACGGCACCTTCTTCCAGATGTGCGGCAACTTCTCCTTCGGCGACTACTTCAAGGAAGGCGCCATCAAGTACGCCTGGGAGCTGCTCACCGCTTCGGTGGCTGACGGCGGCTACGGGCTGGAGCCGGAGAAGCTCTGGATCACCGTCTACCTGGACGACGACGAGGCCGAGCGCATCTGGCGCGAGGTGGTCGGCGTCCCCGCCGAGCGCATCCAGCGCCTGGGCAAGAAGGACAACTTCTGGTCCATGGGCGTCCCCGGCCCCTGCGGTCCCTGCTCGGAGATCAACTACGACCGCGGCCCCGAGTTCGGCGTCGAGGGCGGTCCGGCCGTCAACGACGAGCGCTATGTGGAGATCTGGAACCTGGTCTTCATGCAGTACGAGCGCGGCGAGGGCTCCGGCAAGGAGGACTTCGAGATCCTCGGTGACCTCCCGAGCAAGAACATCGACACCGGTCTCGGTCTCGAACGCCTCGCCATGATCCTCCAGGGCGTTCGCAACATGTACGAGACCGACACCCTGCGCGTCGTGATCGACAGGGCCACCGAACTCACCGGCGTCCGCTACGGCGCCACCGACGCCACCGACGTCTCGCTGCGCGTGGTCGCCGACCACCTCCGTACGTCCGTGATGCTCATCGGCGACGGTGTCACCCCCGGCAACGAGGGCCGCGGCTACGTCCTGCGCCGCATCATGCGCCGCGCCATCCGCAACATGCGGCTGCTCGGCGCCACCGAGCCGGTGGTCGCCACGCTTGTCGACGTGGTCATCAAGACCATGGGCCTGCAGTACCCGGAGCTGGAGACCGACCGCAAGCGCATCGAGACCGTCGCGCTCGCCGAAGAGGCCGCCTTCCTGAAGGCCCTCAAGGGCGGCACGAACATCCTCGACACCGCCGTCACCGAGACCAAGTCCGCCGGCGGCACCGTGCTCCCTGGCGACAAGGCCTTCCTGCTCCACGACACCTGGGGCTTCCCGATCGACCTCACCCTCGAGATGGCCGCCGAGCAGGGCCTGACCGTGGACGAGGACGGCTTCCGCCGCCTGATGAAGGAGCAGCGGGAGCGCGCCAAGGCCGACGCCAAGGCCAAGAAGACCGGCCACGCCGACCTGTCCGCCTATCGCGAGGTCGCCGACACCTCCGGCGCCACCGAGTTCACCGGCTACACCGGCACCGAGGGCGAGTCGACCATCGTCGGCCTGCTGGTCGACGGTGTGCCCTCGCCCGCCGCCTCCGAGGGCGACGAGGTCGAGGTCGTACTCGACCGCACCCCGTTCTACGCCGAGGGCGGCGGCCAGCTCGCCGACCAGGGGCGGATCAGGCTCGACAGCGGCGCCGTGATCGAGGTCCGCGACGTGCAGCAGCCGGTCCCGGGCGTCTCCGTGCACAAGGGCTCGGTGCAGGTCGGCGAGGTGACGGTGGGCGCCTCCGCCTATGCCGCCATCGACGTCAAGCGCCGCCGCGCCATCGCCCGCGCCCACAGCGCCACCCACCTCACCCACCAGGCGCTGCGCGACGCCCTCGGCCCCACGGCCGCCCAGGCCGGTTCCGAGAACTCGCCGGGCCGCTTCCGCTTCGACTTCGGCTCCCCGGCCGCCGTGCCCGGCACGGTCCTCACCGACGTCGAGCAGAAGATCAACGAGGTGCTCGCCCGTGAGCTCGACGTCCAGGCCGAGGTCATGAGCATCGACGAGGCCAAGAAGCAGGGCGCCATCGCCGAGTTCGGCGAGAAGTACGGCGAGCGGGTCCGGGTCGTCACCATCGGAGACTTCTCCAAGGAGCTCTGCGGCGGTACGCACGTCCACAACACCTCCCAGCTGGGGCTGGTGAAGCTGCTCGGCGAGTCGTCGATCGGCAGCGGTGTGCGCCGTATCGAGGCCCTCGTCGGCGTCGACGCCTACAACTTCCTGGCCAAGGAGCACACGGTCGTCGCCCAGCTCCAGGAGCTGGTCAAGGGCCGTTCCGAGGAACTGCCGGAGAAGATCGCCACCATGCTCGGCAAGCTGCGGGACGCCGAGAAGGAGATCGAGAAGTTCCGCGCCGAGAAGGTGCTCCAGGCCGCCGCGGGGCTCGCCCAGGGTGCCAAGGACGTGCGGGGCACCGCCCTGGTCACCGGGCAGGTCCCGGACGGCACTTCCGCTGACGACCTGCGGAAGCTGGTCCTGGACGTACGCGGCCGCATCCCCGGCGACCGCCCCGCGGTCGTGGCCCTGTTCACCACGGCCAACGGCCGTCCGCTGACCGTGATCGCCACCAACGAGTCCGCCCGCGAGCGCGGCCTCAAGGCCGGTGACCTGGTCCGTACCGCCGCCAAGACCCTCGGCGGCGGCGGTGGCGGCAAGCCGGACGTCGCCCAGGGCGGCGGTCAGAACCCGGCCGCCGTCGGCGAGGCCGTCGACGCTGTCGAGCGACTCGTCGCCGACACGGCCAAGTAAGAAGCGGTCCAGAACATGCGAAGAGGCCGCCGACTCGCGATCGACGTCGGGGACGCCCGGATCG
>NZ_JBHXFA010000216.1:1197-8770 GCF_042724175.1 Streptomyces sp. NPDC127084 | reverse complement strand
GAATCCGGCTGGCGGCCCGTCCGCTGTCAGTGGGCTCTGCCATGGTGGTGCGCATGCTTGCGATCACCGTGCAGACCGAGGACCAGCGGCGGCATGTCCGTCCGACGACGCAACAGCTCGACGAGTTGGTGCGGCGGATCGGCACCAGGGGCGACAACTACCTCGTCGTCCAGCGCATACCGGACCTGCCCGATGTCTACGTCCAGGTCTGGCACGAGACCGGCGGGGACTACACGCTGGAGCACCGCGACGGCGGCCACGACCGGCATTTCCAGGTGCTGGTCGACGACCCGGAGACGGTGACCGCGGCCATGCTGGGCTGGGCACGGCAGCAGGACGGCTGGGACGCCGGTCTGGGCTGGACGCTTCTGGACATGCCGGCACCGGAGCCCGCGCCGCTGGACCTGGACCACGAGGACCGCGAACTGCTGGAGCGGCGGGTGTGCGAACTGCTCGTCGGCGGTTACGGGACACGGGCCCAGCTGGCGGAGATCGCCGAGGACTACCTGGTCGACGGCGACCACCACCCGGTGACGTCCCAGCAGGCCCGGGAGCTGGTGGACAGGCTGTGGCTGGAGCGGGTGGCCGAGCAGTCAGGCTGGCAGGGCGAGACCGACCCTGAGCGGATAGGCCGTGCGTTCGCAGCCCTGGAAGCGGGCGGCGTCACCGCCCGGGAGCACTTCACCTGCTGCCGAAGCTGCGGTCAGACCGAGATAGGCGCCGCCGGTTCACCGGACGCACGCGGTTTCGTCTACTTCCACACGCAGTGCACGGACTCAGCGGCAGCCGGCCGCGGACTGGACCTGCTGTACGGCGGGTTCGACGGCTCATCGGAGACCACCGCCTCCATCGGCCGGGAGGTCGTGGCGGCACTCGCCGCCGTGGGCCTGTCCGTGGACTGGAACGGCAACCCCGGGGAGACGATCACGGTGACACCGCTGGAGTGGCGCAAGCGCCTGGTGGGGTGACGACTGCCTCAGCGTCCCTTGGTGGCAGGCCACTTGGGTTCCTCATCGGCGTCCACTCCGTGTACACCCGGGTGTCCGCGCAGTGAGACAGGGTCTGCTGCCGCCCTGCCTTCTCTGCTTCAATGAGGCCATGGCCAGCTCCCAGGACTTCGCGAACGGTCGCGGTGACAGCGACCTCGAGCCGTTCTGGCCGTCCCGTCAGCACCACGACTACGACCGTGTGTGTTGCCGCCTGAGGAACACGTCGGCCCTCTAAAGCCCTCGGACCGCCTCGGTCCGGGCGCCTTCGGCCGACGCGCACGGCGTATCCGCTCGATCATTCCTCTGCGCGAAAGAGTTGACCTCCTCATGGCGAACACCGCTGTCACGAACGCGCGGCACCGGCTCCGGGCCGTCGCTCCGGACGAAACCGCGCATGTCGCGGACTTCCTTCCACCGGGCGCCACCTGGCTGCCCGCGCCGCCGCACACCCTGCCCAGCCTCCCGGGCCGCCCGCCGATGGTCGGATACCTCGTGCTCGTACCGGCGACCGGTCAACAGCCGTCGCTGTCCCCGCTGCCTGCCGTGACACCGGTGGCCCCGGTGTCCGCTGCGGCCACTTCGGTGGCCGAGTACGAAAGTGCGGCCGAGGGCCGCGGCCCACATGAGGACGGGGGCAGTGAAGGGCCGGTGGTGGTCGACTCCGCCCGGCGGACCGCCGCCGTCGACGGTCGGGCTCTCGATCTCACCTACCTGGAGTTCGAACTGCTGGCCCATCTGGTAGCGCATCCGCACCGGGTGCACACCCGCGACCAGTTGGTGGAGACCGTCTGGGGCTACGGCCATGTGGGCGACGGCCGGACCGTGGACGTCCATGTGGCCCGGCTGCGCCGCAAGCTGGGGGCAGGGCACCGCCACACCATCCAGACCGTGCGGCGGGTCGGCTACAAGTACGCCCCCTAGTCTTCCGCGTCAGGACGTGCCACGGCTCACCTGTGCGGCGGTCGGGCAGGGGAACGCGCGCCGGTAGTCGCTCGGTGACACCCCGACCTGCCTGAGGAAATGATGCCGAAGGTTGTTCGCGGTACCGAGGCCGCTCAGCTCCCCGATCTTCTCGACCGGAAGATCCGTCGATTCCAGGAGCGTCCGGGCCCTTCCCAGCCGCTGCTCGAGGAGCCACCGGAGGGGAGTTAGCCCCGTGGCGGCCCGGAGGCGGCGGTAGAACGTCCGGGGACTCATCGCCGCCCTCCGTGCCAGCTCGTCGACCGTCAACGGCTGGTCCAGATGAGCGCGTGCCCATTCCAGCACCGGGACGAGTCCCTGATCGTCCGCCTCGGGTACCGGCAGGTCGATGAACTGCGCCTGGCCGCCGGGGCGGTGCGCCGGAACGACCATCCGGCGCGCCAGTTGGTTGGCGACGTGCGCACCGAGGTCGCGCCGCACCAGATGCAGGCACAGGTCGAGGCCGGCGGTGAGCCCGGCGCTGGTGAGCACATCGCCGTCGTCCACGTACAGCACGGAGTCGTCGACGTGGACCTTCGGGTAGCGCTCGGCAAGTTGCGCGGTGTGCATCCAGTGGGCCGTGGCGCGGCGTCCGTCGAGCAGTCCGGCCTCGGCGAGCGCGAACGCCCCGGTGCACAGCGAGACCATACGGGCACCCGCGTCGTAGGCGCCGCGCAGGGCGGTGATCAGCTTCTGCGGCAGCGGTGCGCCCTCGTCCACGCACGAGTCGGGTACAGAGGGAACGATCACCGTGTCGGCGTCCGCGAGGTCGTCGAGCCCGTACCTCGTCCGCAGTGAGAGGCCCGCTCCCGGCATCGCGCCGTCCTGCGCAGGCTGATCGATGCCGCACAGTCGCAACTCGTACCAGGGGTCTGCGAGGTCGGGCTGCGGCGTTCCGAAGACGGTGCACGGAATGCTCAGTTCGTAGAGGTCCCACGAGGGGACGGGCAGTTCCTCGGTCACGACGACGGCGACAGATCCGGCACCCATAGCCCGAATCGTATGGCAGGAATTTGGTGGCAGCCGTCACCGGTGTCACTGTCCCGGCTCGCCGGACGCTGCGAGCGTGGTCACCGCGTGATCGACCAACACGCAGTGATCTCTGAGGAGTTGTGCCATGAATAGCGACCGACATGCCGTCACCGTCATCGGGCTGGGCTCGATGGGCTCGGCTCTTGCCACCGCCCTGCTGGACCGGGGCCACCCCCTCACCGTGTGGAACCGCTCGGCGTCGAAGGCGCAGCCGCTGGTCGACCGCGGAGCCAGGCTGGCCGCGACCCCCGATGAGGCGGTTTCCGCGAGCCCGCTCACCCTCGTGTGCGTGCTCGACTACGACGCCCTCCATTCCGCCCTCGACCCTGCCGCCGGCGCCATCACGGGGAAGACGCTGATCAATCTCACCTCGGGTTCACCGGAGCAGGCTCATGAGGCCGCAGCCTGGGCCCGTTGCCTGGGCATCGACTACCTCGACGGCGCGATCATGACCACCCCGCCCGGTGTGGGAAGCCCCGAGATGATGTTCCTCTACAGTGGCTCGCGCGACGTGTTCGAAACCCACCGTCCGACTCTGGCGGCCTTGGGTGATCCCGTGTACCTGGGCTCCGACCCCGGCTCGGCCTCCCTGTACGACGCGGCACTCCTCGGATTGATGTGGTCGGCCATGACCGGCTGGCTGCACGGTGCCGCGCTGGTCGGCGCGGACGACAAGACACCGGCCACGGAGTTCACGCCCGTCGCGATCCGGTGGCTGACGGCGGTGGCCGGGTTCCTCACCACCTACGCGCCCCAGGTCGATGCCGGGCGCTATCCGGGCGACGACGCCACCGTCGATGTGCAGATCGCCGCCATCGGCCACCTCATCCACGCAGCGGCACTCCGGGGCATCGACAACGCCCTGCCCGAACTGCTGAGGGACGCGATGCGGCGGGCGAAGGCCGCGGGGCACGGCTCCGACAGTTACGCCAGTCTGATCGAGGTGCTGAGGAACCCGGTGCAAGTCATGTGATCGTGATGCCGGCAACGCACCATGCCCACGCGCCTTCCGGCGTGAAGCCGGTTGAGCGGCTTCGACGGCGTTGCGGCGAGGGTGGACGCGCGATGCGGGCCGGGTCGGCTCAGGAACCGTCCCGGCCCGCATCGCCGGCCGCGGATGCGGACGTGTCTCAGGCCTGCGCCCCGGCCCTCCGCCGTGCCACGAGGCCCAGCACGATGTCGATCACGAGGAAGACCAGCAGGCTGATGCCGAGCAGCGGCACGAACCAGCCGACCAGCGCCGTCACCGCGGCCAGCGGCAGCAGCATGGTCACCGGCACCTTGCGCCAGGCGCCGCGCGGCATCGGCCGGCCGGCGGTCAGCTTGCGCTCCTTCGTGGGCCTGCGCAGCCACCACATGCGGTAGCCCCAGCCCACCAGGAACATCAGCGCCACCGCGAGCCCCGCGAGAGCGAGCTGGTTGACCAGGCCGAAGGTGTAGCCCATGTGGAGGTCAATGCCGAACCGGGTCAGCTTGGCGAGCAGCGGATAGTCCTCGAACGCCAGCTTGTCCATCACCCGTCCGTCGGCGGGGTCGACCGCCACGGTGTCGAGATGGACCGGGAACTCACGGTCGCGCTCCTTGACCACATACCCCTGGCCCTCACTCGGCAGGGTGATCTGGATCTGCTCTTCGACGCCTTCCGCCCGCGCCGCCTCGACCACCTTGTCCAGACCGACGTCCGGGCCGGTGGCCGGCTGCGGGGTGGTGCCGTGTCCGGCCCCGTGGCCCTGGTGGGCGCCGCCGGATTCCTGACCGTCGAGTGCGGCGGAGACCGCGGGGGTGGCCCCGCCGAGCTGGGTCTGGATCTTGTCGATGTTGGCACCGGCGTAGGTCGACCAGGTCAGACCGGTGGCGGAGAGTACGAGCAGGCCGAGCACGGCCCACAGACCGACGGAGCCGTGCCAGGAGAGCGTCCTGCGGCGGCCGGTGGCGGAGCGCTCGGGCACGAAGAGCGCCTTGCGGCTTGCCCGCTTGCGGCCGATCCACAGCAGCAGACCGCCGAGTGCGACCACCCACATCCAGCTCGCGGCCATCTCGCTGTAGAGACGACCGGTCTCACCGAGCTGGAGGTTCGAGTGGAGACCCGACAGCCAGCCGCGTAGCGGCAGCGCGTCGCCGGAGGTCTCCAGCTCGCCGCGCACCTTTCCGGTGTACGGGTCGACGAAGACGGTGAGTTCCTTGCCCTCGGCGACCTCGGGGCTCTGCATGAGCACCCTGGTGCTCGCGCCCTCCTCAGGGGACGGCCACACGGCGGTGACCGTGCCCTCGGGGTGTGCTTCGCGGGCCGTGGAGACCTGGGTGTCGAGCGGGATCGTGGCGGAGCCCGCGTCGGCGGTCAGCTCATGGCTGTAGAGCACCTTCTCCGCGGGCAGCGAGACGGCGTACAGCAGTCCCGTGGTGGCGGCTATGAACAGCAGCGGGGAGACGAGCAATCCCGCGTAGAAGTGGATGCGCAGAACGAGCGGTCGCAGCGCGCTCCAGGTGGAGGAGCGGGGTGCGGGGGCCGCGGTGGCGGTGTCCGGTGAACCGGCGGCCGGCTCTTCTGGTCTCACAGAGTCGTCAATGGCCATGGCAGTCTCGGCAGTCCTCTGGTTTGTGCGTTGACATGGGGAGTAGCGGTCCCCGGTCAGACGTACGCTCCGGGGGCCGTGTCGCGGGTGGCTGACTGCCACGGCGGACCGCGCCGCGACAGCGCGTGGGCGAGTACGACTCCTTCGAGACGCCGGGCGGCGCGGGTGCGGGGCGGCATGGGCCGTCCCGGCAGCTCCGGGACCCGGACGACGGCGAGGACTCGGCGCACCCGGCGCAGGGGTGCGAAGGCGAGGCAGCCGATGGTGCGGGCGAGCTGGAAGAAGGCCGATTCGCCGCGTGCGAGCCACAGCGCGCAGACCAGAGCGCCGATGACATGGGCGGTGACCATGCCGATGGACGGAGTGAAGGGTGCGGGCGCCAGGACGGCGGGGTCGCCGGCGGCGCCCGCCATGGCATCGAGCGCCATGGAGTCCGTGCCCGTCAGATGCGTCCGCCCGCCCCCGTGTGCCGAGGCGGTGTGGGTGTCGGAGCCGGTGAACATCAGGTGCAGGGCGCCCTGGACGGTCAGCAGCCCGGCACCGATCGAGAACGCGCCCCTGCGGCGGGTGCCCGCGAGCCAGGCCGCTCCCCCGCTCACCGCGAACGCGCCGACCAGCGCGGCCGGCGGCAGGTCGTGCCCAGACAGGGATGAATGCCCCATTGCCGCCAAAGTCGAGCACACCGCCGCGAATAGCGCGGCTCGGAGGGTGCGCATCGGCGACCGGGTATCCGTCATGGCCCGGACATGGTGCCATCATGTCCACCGGTAACGGCAGCCCAGGGCCCTCTGAACGTTCTGGGAGTTCCCGATTCCCCTGGCAGCGGAAACGTTCTCCCACGAGCGGAACGGGTCGCCGACCCGGCCGCGGGACGGCAGAGTCACGATCATGAGACTTCTTGTACTGGGCGGGACGGAGTTCGTGGGCCGGGCGGTCGTGACGGCCGCGCTCGCACGCGATTGGCAGGTGACGGTGTTCCACCGGGGGCTGCATCCGGCCCCCGACGGGGTGACCGTGCTGCACGGCGACCGGGAGGCGCCGGACGGGCTGAAGGCGATCGAAGAGGAAGCCGCGACACACGGGCACTGGGACCTGGTGGTGGACACCTGGTCGTCCGCGCCCCGGGCCGTACAGAACGCGGCACGGCTGCTCGCCGATCGGGCGGGGCACTACGCGTATGTGTCCAGCCGCTCCGTCTACGCGTGGCCGCCGACAGCGGGCATGGACGAGGACGGCCCGCTGGTCGAGGGGGCCGCCGCCGACGCGGAGTCCACCGATTACGCACGCGACAAGCTGGGCGGTGAGCTGGCGGCGATCAGGGAATTCGGCGCGGAGCGCTCTCTGCTGGCGCGTGCCGGTCTGATCATCGGCCCCTGGGAGAACGTCGGTCGGCTGCCCTGGTGGCTGAACCGGGTGGCCCGGGGCGGCCCGGTCCCGGCGCCCGGCCCCCGTGATCTGCCGTTGCAGTACATCGACGTACGCGATCTGGCCGAGTGGCTGCTGGACGCCTCGGGCCAGGGTGTGTCGGGCGCGTACAACGTGGTGAGCCCGTCCGGGCACACGACCATGGGCGAACTGCTGGAGGAGTGCGTCCGGGTCACCGGAGCGGACGCCCGGCTGTGCTGGCTCGACGAGGAGGCGATCACCGGGGCGGGGGTCGCCCCCTGGACCGATCTGCCCATCTGGATCCCGCGCGGCGAGTCGCATGACGCGATGCACCAGGCGGATGTGTCCAGGGCCCTCGCCGCGGGCCTGCGCTGCCGCCCGGTCGCCGAGACGGTCGCGGACACCTGGGCGTGGCTGCGTTCACTGGACGGGGAACCACCACTGCGTACGGTGCGCAGCCCCGCGGGGCTGACACCCGAGCAGGACGCGGCACTGCTGGCCGGAAACCGCTCCTGATTCACTCCCACCGCCCGCCGCCGACCCTCGACCCCGACCGGCGGGCCCCCGCCCCGCCCCCCGGCGGCGGGGCGGGGGGGGGGGGGGTAACTCTGTCACCCCCGTTGTGGCCCAAGA
>NZ_JBHXFA010000216.1:0-1187 GCF_042724175.1 Streptomyces sp. NPDC127084 | reverse complement strand
CCGCCCCCCGCCCGCCGCCCCCCCGCGACCCCGCCCGGCCCGCCCCGGCCCGGCCCCTCACCCCCGGCCCGGGCGCGAGGTCTCAACGACTTCCACCCGGTTTGCGCACAGAGAATCCTACGAATTACTCGTCCCACTGAACGCTTTCCCGAACTCGCCCGTATGGAACGACGCGCTACCCCTCCCGGGATTGGAGTTCCATGGGACGCACATCACGCAAACGCTCAACGCTGGCAAGCCGGGCGATCGCCGCCTCGGCTGCCCTCATCATGGGCGGGGGTGGGTTGGTAGCGGCCAATTACTACGCTTCCGCAGGGGAAGGCTGGACCGGCCAACGTCCGCTCCAGTCCACGAACGGCTGGCAGTCGGTGTCCACCATCGACTGCCCCGACGTCGGAAACGAGATCCAAGAAGTACCCCAGCAGGTACGCGGATCGGTTGACCGCCAACTCGCCACGCTGGATTCCCAGATCACCAGGGCCTACCAGAGATTCGCCGAGAACAAGCAGCGGGTGCAGAGCGACCGCAGCTACGGCCAGCAGCAGATCCTGACACCGCTGCGGAACGAACGCCAGGTGATCATCCAGCGGATCATCGCCCTGCTCGAACAGCAGCGTGCCGCACAGCAGCCCCAGCAGCTCGAGAAGATGGCATCGTGCGAACTGCGCGCCGATGACAACGACAACGGCGGCCAGCAGAACGGGGGCGGCCAGGACCAGGCCGCCGACCAGGGCCAGGGTGACGGCGGCCAGGACAACGGCGGCGACGGCGGTCAGGACAACGGCGGCGACGCCGGCCAGGAGCAGGGCGGAGCAGGTCAGGCCGGCAACGGCCCGGAGGCCGGCGACTTCGTGGACATCACCACCGTCCAGCCGAACGTCCGCAATCCCCGCAAGCTCCGCAACGCGTCGCGTGGCACCTTCAGCACCAGCTGCGGCACGAACCAGAACGGCAAGTTCAACCCGGACAACGTCATCGTGGCGCCCGGTGTGAGCAACGGTGCCCACCATATGCACGACTACGTGGGCAACCAGGCCAACGACGCCTTCGCCAGCGACGACGACCTCGCCAACGGCGCCACCACCTGCCGCAACCAGGGCGACAAGTCGACGTACTACTGGCCGGTGCTGCGTGTGCAGAACGGTCAGGACGAGAACGACGCGCAGGCCGACGGAGGTGGCAAGGAC